>NZ_AKIF01000104.1 GCF_000269905.1 Alkalibacillus haloalkaliphilus C5 | reverse complement strand
ATACTTTCCGATATTTTGCTACTGAAATGGTCGACCGAGGAAAGATCGATTTTATTGGAATAGACGGTGTTTATCCTGATCAGGAATCTATTCGAGATGGCAGCTATCCAGTTTCTGATGTGTTTTATGCTATATATTTAGAAGATGAACACGAGAAAGTAGAGCCATTTGTTGAATGGATTTTGTCTGAGCAAGGGCAAAGGATTATTGAAGAGACAGGGTATGTGTCGGTTGAGGAGTGAAGGCGGAAGGTTAGCTCTAACTAGGTTCCATTTATAGGTGTATTGGAGGCATTCATATGAGTAAAAATGCTTGTATATTTTTAGGTATACCCATGAATCCGATTTTGAATTTGAAATCATTTATAAAGGGCCAAAGGAAGATGTTCAATCAATAGAAAAACTTGAGTTTTCTTATGGTGCAGGGGCAAAAGGCGGAAGTAGGAGTGTGGAATTCGATGAACCACCGAAGGATTCCACATTCACAATTAGTGGTGGTGGCACCGGTGCTCAAATACAAGAAGAAGCGGTAATCCAAGTTGAAGTAAAATGGAATGATTTTGAAGAGTCATTTGAATTGGTTAATCAAGAGGAATAAGAACTACTTAAAGTAAGAGAGGTCTTTGGATTTTAAGAACCTATCCCACCGATATTAACGAGAAGCTTTAGTTAAATAAGGTCCGATAAATCTTTCATCATTATTAGCATAGGGAAGGTTTCTTTAGTTGAATCACTAACGGGAAGTTTAGTTGAAGTATGTTTAAGGAAGGTGGGATATCTTGTATGACCCATAATAAATCGAAAAAGTTTAAATTGTGGATTCCATTGTTACTACTTCTTCTCAACATCATCTTTACTTTATTTTTGATTGAAGAGTTATTAGATGCTACTGAACCAAATTATGGATTTTTAGGTTTTTTAACGCCAATAGTGGCTTTAATTTCTTTGGTGTACATTAGAAAATTTAAAAGAGAAGACCATAGTTTTTTAGTTCGAATTTTACAAGTGTTCAATTGGCTGTTTATTATATTTCCAATAGCTGTTTTTATGGTTTTTCTGTTAGCTTTTTTATAAAATGTAGCTTATTGAAGCAGCACCGAGCGTTAGTCTAATAAGATGGTAAAAAGGGGCTTAGATAAGATTTTAAGTCCCTTTTTGATTTGATTTCTAACTCTCCTTTATTTAATGTTGTATTCTTTACCGTCACGACTGCGTTCCATAAAACCATATTCAATTAAGTAACGGCGCAGTGTCACATGGTCATCATATATTTGCTTTAACACTTGATTCACCTCAAACTCATTATACGTTTGATCGCGGTCAAATTTTGTAGCGATATGTTGCAAAATAATGATCTTACGTTTTTCCTTGCTTGGGAATTGTTTGAGTGGCTTGTCTAACCCTTTGTCAAAATAAGTTTTTAATACTTTTTCTTTCTCCTCTTGAGTAATGGCATAACGTTCATCCACCATCGTCGCCCCCTTATGAATAGTGATAAATGAATTGGAGTCGTCTTGTTCTTTGTCGAGTAACTCCATAATTGCTAGAAAGACTCGTGCTTGTTTTTCTTTTTCTTTAAGTTTGAAGCGATGGTGTCGGATCGTCGATGTATTTTTAGCTTCAATCTGTTTAGCGATTTCTTTATCCGTTAGCCCTGATTTGAAGTGTTGTAAAATGTTTTGTTGTAGTTCAGTTAAACCTGTGTATTTTTTATCGAGTGAAGTGAGGTGCTGAAACATAGAGCCGTGCTCGGAATTGATGTGTTTTTCAGCTGCTTTTCTCGCTTCGAACAATGTGTCTTCGATGGGATATATAACCCCGTTTTCAAACGTTTTCTCACAGATGAGGCAAGTGTATGTATCGTGATTTTGGTTGTAGGTGTAGCCTTTCGTTAACTCTTCAACGGAGGCATCCCAAAATTGGTTGTTAGTCATATTGTAAACATCCTTTTAATTCGTTTGTTTATTTATAAACATGATACATTTAAGTTTTAATTAAGTCAAACAATTTTTAGTTTTGTTTGCAAAAAGAAAAGATGAATGGCATAAGCCACTCACCTTTACAAGCATCCAAAGTTACGCAATATTTTAAAGCGATCAACAGCAAGTATCCCTTGCCACTGTCTTCTAGCTACTGCAAATTCTTGATCAAAGCCTTCCCAATCCCATGAAATATCCCAAATGCCTTCGCTAGTCATTTCATTAATATAAAGTTCGATATTTTTTTCTACTAAATTGCCTAACCGATTGCACAGCGGATGCTCTGGATTTGTTATATAATTTAGGGGCAGAGTTTGATAACCTTCTCCCCAACCGGCTGGGTCCTGTTCAATGCTTTGTTCAGCTAATTGCATTACTTTTTCCGAGACATCATGCAATTGATAGTTAATGACTTGGTTAAAAGTTTGTTCAAAAGGTCTCATAAGTTTAATGCATTGTTGAAAGTTTTGAATTTCATGTGTATCCATTTGAGGTGCTGTCATAAGATGTTCTACTGCAAGTTTAATGGTTTGCCAACCGATTTGAGCACTTTTAGAATCTTGTGGTGACCAGTGGATCAGCATTGCAGCGAGTTCCACGCTTGGGTTGAACTGCCAAAATTGCTGTGCTCCTTCTTGCCATTTCCACCAAAATGCATGTGGGTAATTGTTATTTTCAGGTGTAACTGACGGCCACATGCCAGGTTCGATTTGTGGGAGATTAGTTAAATATTGGGTTAGGGGTCGTATCAGTTTTTCGTCTGGATGTGCACCAATCTCAACTAAAATTTGCCCCGCAGCCCAAGTCGCCATCGGTGTTGAATGAGGGTTCCAAAAGTCAGGCTCAAGTCCATAGCCGAAACCGCCATCTTCATTTTGAAAAGCAGAGAGGCGATCTAGTACATTTTCTTTTGAACCACCTTTGAAGTGATACTCCCATCTTGCTAGCTCTAAGGGACGTGCATTTCTTCTCATCCAAGCATCAGTTTTTTGAAAAGTTTCTTTAGAAATATTCATCATTAACTCCTTTTGAAAATTGTCTTTTTTATAAGCTTCGACATTTTAAGTGAGTATTCCTTTTTAATGTTGGGCGAGAGGTGAGTCATAATTGTCGGACGGAGCGGAGTTAATGTCGGACGCAGGGTCATAATTGACGGACGAAGCATGAATCCCCCAGCTATCCAAATTAAAAAAGCCTAGAATGGGAAAATCCCACTCTAAGCTTTAATCTAAATAACCCATTCTTCATTAACAATCGCAACAAGCTTCCATTCGCCTGCATTGTTTTCTTCATAGACAAGGTTGATTGAACCATAGTCCATGTCGCCTGAACCTTCAACGTGGTACTCAACGACATGGGCTTCAGGGAAGTATTCTTGGATGTTGTTTTCCATCATGCTTCGGTCTTCAAATTCGTCAACTAATCTTTCATCAGGGTTCGTGTAGTCATGTTGGTATACATACTGTTCATGATATTCCATCGGCGTTAGCTCAATGTCGTTGCCACTACCGTCTTCCGTACCCCATAGGTAAACTGTCTCATCAGTTTCAAAGTTAGCGACTTCTTCTGCTGTGAAAATTAAATCGTCTTCACTTACGTTAATATATGGTGAGAATAGTAGGCCTTGCTCTTCATGAACGAAATCTGCTATTGCACTATAATCTTCATTCGCTAAATGCTCAGTAATATTTTCAGATTGTTCTAAGACAATGGCTTCAGAATCTTGTTCAGCTTCCTCAGTTTCTGCTTCTTCAGATTCATCGCGTGCTTCCTCATCCCCCGCAGTGCCTTCTTCTACACGATTTTCAAATGTCGAAGCTTCACCATCAAAATCATCCGACTCTTGAGTTGCCATCGGTTCGTCAGCGTGATCGTCATCTCCCATAAAGCTCATTCCGATAAACGCGATTAAAAATACTGCCGCAGCCGTCGTCACTCCTACAGCTATGCGTCGCATGAAAATCCTCCTTCTGTCTTTTTGGTCATATTGTTCAGCTGTTTTCATGAGTTCAGCATGCATGTTTTCGATTTGCTCATCAGTCATTTTGTGCTTAGGGAGAGATTTCAATTGTTTTTCAAGATTTTTATCATTAAATTCACTCATTTTGAAATCCTCCTTGGACTTCTCCAAGCGCTTTTAGGGCCCGTGAGTAAGTGGTTCTCACTTTTTGGTTTGACCAATTTAATACAGATGCAGTCTCGGAGACGTTTAGTTCTTTAATAGCTCGTAAAATGATCACTTCACGATAGTTGGATTTGAGCGAGTTGATCGCTCGGTATAGTTGCTGCTTTTCTTCATCTTCTTGTACGATCGCATCAGGTGTGACATGATGCCCGATATTGTATGCTTCATCTAAATCTACATTTTGATCCATACCGCGGCGCTTGTTCTTGCGGATATCGTCAATGGCGACATTGCGCGCAATACTAAATAGCCACGTTTTTGGACTGGATTTGCCATCAAATTTGTTCAACCCTTTAATCGCCTTGATGAACACTTCTTGAACGAGGTCTTCAGGGTCACGTTTACCTGTATAGTAAACTAAGAAGTTATAAACGTCATGCTTGTATTGGTAAAACCAGTCGGAAACGATTTCTTTTCTAGACATGTCTATTGCCTCCGATTCCTTGATTCATAACATTAGACGACAAAGTTTCGCGTTTGTGTCATATAAAATAAAAAAGAACTGGCTACTTAACCAATTCCCTTTTTCTAAGGGTGTTATTCATTGAAACGATATTCAATATGCTCTTCATACAGTTTGCGTACGTGTTCGTTCATTTTCTCATGGAACTCTTCAGTTGTGTCTGGGCATGGTTCAATTGTAGTATTTTCACAAAATACATTTGTAAAATAATAAGTTGCGCTTTCGGACTCGATGATGCCTCTTTTATAGCGTTCAAGAGTGAGTTCATCAACATCCATATTTAACATTTCAGCACCTTCTTCTAGCGACGCCAAATATTCTTCTAAGAAAAGTTCGTAAATTCTAGTACCGCGAACACTTTCGAATTCCTCATCGATCTCTTGTTCAGTCATGTTAAATCCATGTTCTTTAGCCTTCAACACAATAATTTTCTGTTGAGCATAATATCGGACGGACTGTTCAAAAGAGTGGTCTCTGTGATACCGATATAAATAAACGTCTTCTGCCGTCACCTCTTCACCCATAACTTCCGCGACAACATCATCTAAATCATATTCAGCTGTGGAAGTACAACCGACTAAAAAGGCAAAGAATAATAGCAATAACAACCTTTTCATGCAAACACTCCTAAGTTAACGTCTTGTAAAATTGTACCATAAAATGTGGTATAATATTTGACGAAAACTGAATAAGAGGAGTGATTATTTTGATTGTAAAAGAGCATGAATTTCCTGCTAAACTATTAAAGTTAGCAGCTGCTCATAATCGTCTTTTTGAGCATCACCCAGATTATCACCAAGTAGAATCAGAACTTTACCGCGAACGATCCGGCTACGCAGGTGAACTGCGTGTCGATTACCCACTAAGCAAACTCGACTTTCCACACTTCATTTTGCACGACCTTCGCTTACGCCTTTTCCAAAACTATTTTCAGATGGATACGTTATTGTTGACTGAGCGGTTCGCACTCATTTTAGAAGTGAAAAACTTTACGGGCATTATTTCAATTAATCCGACTTTCAACCAATTGATCCAAACAGTCGATGGCGAAACCCACACATACGATGACCCCGTCATCCAAGTCGAAGAACAAAAACAACAGCAACTCCAGTGGCTCGGCTTTTCTAGTGTTCACAGATTGCCAATCGAAACCTTAGTCGTTATGGCCAATCCAAAAGCCACCCTCGACATCACTTCAGAAAAACACCGCGAACACATCATACCAATCTCACAATTGACCCAAAAAATTCGCGACATCTCACAAAAATACCACGAGCCAATCATGCCAGTAGACGCCACATCCCGACTTGCTCACAAAATGAAAGACCACCACAACTTCAAAAATTACAACATCGAGAAAAGCTTCCGAATCCATTTTGACGATTACAAAAGAGGCATCTTTTGTCCCTACTGTAAGACAAGCATCATGATCCGTCTTAGGCGCAGATGGCAGTGCCGCCGCTGTAAATTCAGAAGCCACGACGCACACGAAAATGCCTTTAAAGACTTTTTTCTATTAAAAGGGGATGAGATTACGAATAGGGAGGTGAGGGATTTTTTGAGGGTGGAGTCTGATAATCTAGCGAAGTACTTCTTACAGCAACAAAACTTTGAAACTAAAGGGAATACAATAGGTAGAAAATACCTTATGAATTACGAATGCAAAAAGACTTTGACTATTTACTTAAATAAGTGCCGGATAGAAGGAGTTAATGCTGAATAGAAGAAATAATTACCGAATAGGGTGCGGTAGTTACCGAATAGACACCAATAACTACCGAATACCAAGCCTCAACCATAGCTCTCACAACCTCTCGCACCTCATTTTATGCTAATATATGAACTACATCGTTATAAAGGAGTATTTTAATGAATAATTTTAGTATTATATTTGAGGATAATCATTTGCTTGTCGTTGAGAAGCCTGTCAATATGCCGGTGCAGGGGGATGAGTCGAGGGATCTTGATTTGTTGACGGCGTTAAAAGATTTTATAAAAGAACGTGATCAAAAGCCTGGTAATGTCTATCTTGCACTTGTGCATCGGCTAGACCGCCCAGTTGGTGGTGTGATGGTGTATGCGAAAACGTCGAAGGCTGCATCTAGATTGTCGGATCAAGTTCGTCGCCATGCGATGACGAAGGAGTATCTTGCGGTGATTCGAGGTTTCCCTGAAAAGCAGCAGGCTCGCTTAGAAGACTATCTTTATAAAGATAAACGCAAAAACCAAGTTTATGTCACATCAAAAGACTACAACGAAGCGAGAAAGGCTGTACTCGAATACACAGTGCTCGGTCATGAAAAAGGATTATCGCTCGTTAAAGTGAATTTACATACAGGCCGTCCGCACCAAATTCGCGTGCAGCTTGCGAACATTGGTTGCCCGCTTTATGGTGATCAAAAGTATGGGGCGAAAGTAAACAAACCAGGCCAACAAATTGCTCTTTGGTCGCATCAGCTTGGATTAGAACACCCAACATTAAAGGAAGGAAAGAAGTTCACATCGACACCTCCGAACGAAAAACCGTGGCAATCATTTAAAGACCACTTATAAAAAGAATCCTCAAATATTCCGAGGGTCAGTAATTGTAAAATAAGTAAAGGCGAACGCTAACTGAAGCGTTCGCCATTTTTTTATTCCACTCGCGGAGCAGTTGGGTCACAATCAGGGGCTGTCGTATTAGATGATTCAGCTAGTTTCATTAAGTAATAACATTCTTCTCGGTACATATGATCAGCCATCAACTCTGAAAAAGTACTTAACACCGTATTCGACAATTCCATCTCCTCAATTTCACTTAAAAACGTTCTAAATAAATTAAGCTCAACTTCAACATCACTATTAAATCGGTCTAATGCGGGGAAGCTCTCAACATTTGAGCGTAAATAGCCGGTTAATTCAACTGCCTTTATGTAAAATTGGTCGAAGTGTTCACGGAATTTGTCACTTTTTTCTTGAAGCCGCTTTTCAACAGCATCTAGATCATCATTGATTGCACCCGCGTGACCTGAGGCATCCAATAACCAAACTAAATGGTGATGCAGCTCATGGAACACGGGTGGCGCTTGCCCTTCACTTAAATACTTCATCACATGCTGGTATTCTTGCAATTCATTGACCATATGATTAATAAAAGTAGGTGATAAGTGGATTCCGATATCGCCGATTAGATGTCTTGAAATAATCGATAACTTAAAGTTTCGCATTTGTTCTGTCGCTTGAGCAGTTTCGTGAGTAAAGGAAATCACCTCGTTTTCACTCAATCGACGTGCTCTTTCCAACAATCGATCAAACTCATCGATAAAATATTCAGCAATCTCAACATCATCTTCTTCGGTGGGGTAAAGTGAATCTCGAATAAACCGAGCATGATCTCCTAAAACTTGTAACCAAAATTCATGTTCAAACATCGCACTTTCCAAAAAACTACTTTTCATAAAAGTCACTCCTTGTTAGTGTTCTGTAAAATATATTCAAAACTGAACATGACTACCACTAAAATTACAAACTGAATATTATGAATATTCACAAGTGATGTAAGCGATTACCTTCAAGTCATGCATGAGCTCCGCTGATGTGTTTTAAAGTCACAACTTTTCAAACTGCTAAAATAATCAGAAAAAAGATATAGACAACCGTGTTGGCCGATGATATAGTCATCTTTAAAACTAATTTGGAGGGGTAAACATTGGGCCAACTCATCAATGAACCATTAATCGCAACAACCTTAATCTTTGCACTTATTGCTTTCGGTGAATGGTTATCGATTAAGACACGAGCAAGAGTGCCTATGCTTCTAACCGCTATGGTCGGTTATTTAATTTTAGTATGGACAGGAATCTTTCCTGATGATCTATTAGAGCGATCACAGTTCGCGGCATTAGGTGGTATTTTAATTGCAGTCGCAATTGTTCATATGGGAACGTTAATTCCTATGGCGATTTTAAAAGTACAATATAAAGCTGTAATTATCGGCTTAGCTGGTGTTCTCGTATCAGGCATTATCGTCATTTCGACAGTGACATTTTTCTTTGATTACGAAACAGCGATCGCCGGCGTTGGTCCACTAAGTGGTGGTGTCGTCGCATTAATTATTACTTCAGAAAAACTAGCTGAGATCGGATTAACAGCACTCGTTGTGATCCCAGCGTTAGTCGTCGCGTTCCAAGGGTTACTTGGTATGCCACTAGCACTTAATTTCATGAGACGTTACGCGAAAGTCATTCAACAACAAATTGACGAAGGGACATTCGTTCCAGTTAAAAAAGATGAAGACTTAAAAGAAGTGACAAGTAAAGATCCTGTTAAAAATAGCTTAACGATTCGTTTGTTTACCGTATTTGTCGGTGGTGCGATTGCTGTAGCTTTAGATCAATTTACAGGCATTCATTATAGTTTATGGGCATTAGCAATCGGTATCTTCGGATTAAGAATCGGCTTTTACAAACACGAATCATTACGTCATGCTAACTCATTTACGATGACGATGATCGCTATTATTTTCGTCGTAATCGGTACAATGGCTGATGTAACACCTGGACAAGTGCTCGATAACTTACCAGCGATCTTAACTATTTTATTAATCGGTACGTTTGGTATTGCGCTTGGTGGTTATGTCGCATCGAAGTTAGTGAAATGGCACCCATACAAAGGTATGCCAGTTGCCTTAACGGCACTATTTGGATTCCCAGGAGATTATATCGTCTGTGAAGAAGTGAGTCGAAGTGCAGCTCGTAACGAAGAAGAAGAGAAGATGATCTTCGATGAGTTACTATCTCCGATGTTAATTGGTGGTTTTACGACAGTAACAATCGCTTCAGTTGTTATTGCAGGAATATTAATTCAAACACTTTAAGGAGGATGCTATATGACTAAAAAATTAATTCAAAATGCATTATTAATTGATGGAACAGGTGCAGCACCGAAAGAAGGTCAAGTCGTTGTCGTTGAAGATAACAAAATTGCTTTTGTAGGACCTAGCGAAAATTATGAAAGACAAGGTGATGAACAAGTCGTTGATGCTAAAGGAGGAACTGTACTTCCGGGGTTAATCGATACTCACGTTCATATGATGATGGAATATTCACCACTTTCGCAACGTTTAACAACGCCATTTTCATATATGTATTACCAAGCTCAAGAGTATTTAAACAATACGGTTCAAGCAGGCGTAACGACTGTTCGTGATGCGTTAGGAACAGATTTAGGTGTAAAACAAGCTGTTGACAATGGATTAATTATAGGCCCGCGTCTACAAATTAGTGTCAATGCTCTAACCATTACGGGAGGTCATGGTGATGGTACGCAATTAAATGGTGATGTCATTGACATTTTACCATCCGGTCACCGCGGAATGCCAGATGGACGTTGCGACGGAGTAGCTGAAGTTCGTAAAAAGACGCGCGAAATGCTTAGAGCTGGTGCAGATGTTATTAAAGTACACGCTACAGGTGGTGTATTAAGCCCGACAGACCACCCAGAATTCACTCAGTTCTCGTTAGAAGAATTAGAGGCAATTGTTGAAGAAGCTCATTTCCGTAAAGGTGTTAAAGTGATGGCACATGCGCAAGGTGCTGAAGGGATTAAAAATGCGGTTAAGGCAGGGATCCATTCAATTGAGCATGGTATTTTCATTGACGATGAAGCGGCTGACTTAATGGTCGAAAACGGAACATTCCTTGTGCCAACATTACTCGCACCTGTATCTGTTTTAGAAACAGCCGATGAAAAAGGAATGCCACAATCAGCAGTCGATAAAACAGAAGAAGTGATTGAACAACATAAGATCAGTTTCAAACGAGCTTACGACAAAGGTGTTAAAATCGCAATGGGAACTGATGCTGGTGTTATGAAGCATGGCACGAACTTACGTGAGTTAGCATTAATGCGAGATGCAGGCATGGACC
>NZ_AKIF01000103.1 GCF_000269905.1 Alkalibacillus haloalkaliphilus C5 | reverse complement strand
AACTGTTCTGTTCTTTAAAATGCACTATTTCCTTACTTTTTCTCGATTTTATTCTATTTAACGAACAGTGATGCAAAAAATAATAAATTCTTTCTCTTTTATTAACTAAAAAAGACCTAGTGAGGAAAGCTTTTTCACTTTCCTCACTAGGTCTTTAGTACAAGCTATAGTTAATCCGCTCGATTCTTTTGCTTTCTTAACGAAGCTAGCTCGTCCTCGATACGGTTTAACGATTTCTCTAGCATCGCTACATTGCCACCGTTTGCTTCTAATTTATCTAGATCACCTTGAATTCGAATGTAATCCATCTTTAATTGATCAATTTGTGCTTGGATTTCTTCTTTTGTCATTTGAATCACTCCATTTAAAAGATCAACTTTATTGTAAACCTTATAAGAGTTTTCTTGCAATTCATGAGACTTTTTGTCACAAAAATATAATAACTAATCCAGCCCCCTTCACTACATGATGCAGTTACTTATACTTAAACACATTTAACTAATTTCAAGTTTTTTTTAAATAGCCGTTGTAATCTTCTGAAAAGAAGTATATAATTTAAAAGGAAATTAAAGGAAAAGGAGGTCGCGAAAATGATGAACTATAACAACACATTAACGAATACAATTTTATACTTTCCATTTGTCGTGACCTTGCCGGAGTCTGCCTTTAATTAATTGTTACATTAATTGAGTGATCGCAAAGTCGCGCATGTTATACATGTTGCGGCTTTTTTATTTTTTATGATAAGCACACTTAGGCTTTTAAAGGCTAAGTGTGCTTATTGTTGTTTAAGGAGGTGATAGACATGATCCAAGTTTCATTTGGTTGTTTGACTAATGTGAAAGGAGTGATGAAGATGGTTCAGCTAATACTTCAACGATCAAATATTTGTTGTCGGATGGACGGTGGTTAGCTAAAGAGAGAGGAAATGAGGTGTAATATATGATATCTGTATTTAAGAAATTATCTTGGTTTTTTAAGGAACAATGGCTTCGCTATACTTTGGCGGTAACCGCACTCATTATTGTAAACATTCTTGGCGTTATTCCACCAATGTTACTCGGTGAGGTCATTGATCTTATTCAATACAATCAATTAACGACTGAAAGGTTTTATGAATTATTAGCGATATTTATCGGTCTTACAATCGTTATTTATATCGTTTCATTTTTTTGGGACTATACGCTGTTTGGTCGTGCTTTTTTACTTGAGAAAAAGATGCGTTCTAAGTTGATGGATCATTTTATGCGAATGACGCCTACCTTTTTCGGACGTTATCGAACTGGCGACTTAATGGCTAGAAGTACGAATGATTTACGAGCGATCATGTTGACAGCAGGCTTTGGGATTTTAACTTTAGTCGATGCGACAATCTTTATGTTTTTAATTGTGATGGTTATGGCGATTATGATTAATTGGCATTTAACGCTGGCGGCTTTAATCCCGTTACCAATCATGGCTTTATTAATGCAGAAGTATGGTCGAGCGATTCATGAGCGTTTTACAAAAGCTCAAACTGCTTTTAGTGATTTAAATAACGACTCGCTTGAATCGATTCAAGGGGTTAGAGTTATTCGTGCTTTTGTACAGGAGAAGCGAGATGAAGAGCAATTTAATGGTCAAACAGAAGAAGTGTTTCAGAAAAATATTGAAGTGGCTAAAATGGACGCTTTATTTGAACCGACGATTAAAGTATTAGTTGGGATGGCTTATACGATTGGATTAGGTTATGGTTCGTATTTAGTCATGCAAGGTGTCATTACGATTGGGCAATTAGTTACTTTCAACGTTTATTTAGGAATGCTCATTTGGCCGATGTTTGCGGTCGGTGAGCTCATTAACGTCATGCAAAGAGGAAATGCATCACTTGATCGTACGGGTGAAGTGCTTTCACATGAACCAGACGTTCAAGACCCTAATGATGAAGTAAGTATAACCACACCTAAGAAAATTGACTTTAACCAAGTTATCTTTAAGTATCCTCAAGCAGAATCGTATCAGTTATACGGGATTACGTTAGAGATTAAACAAGGTGAAACGGTTGGGATTGTCGGCAAAACAGGTGCTGGTAAAACGACTTTAATTAGACAGTTATTAAGAGAATATCCACCTGCAGAGCATGGTATTGTAACCATTAACGATGCCCCAATTGAACAATTTCCATTATCTATGACACGAGAATGGATTGGTTACGTGCCACAAGACCATATTTTGTTTTCTAAAACGGTTCGTCAAAACATTTTATTCGGTGATGTCAATGCATCGGACGAAGAAATATACCGAATTTTAGAGTTAGCTTCGTTACGTGAAGACATTGAACATTTACCAGACGGATTAAATACGATTGTTGGTGAAAGTGGTGTCACGTTATCAGGCGGACAGAAACAACGTGTTTCTTTAGCAAGAGCACTCATTAAAGACCCGGAGTGCCTCATATTAGATGACTCACTATCAGCTGTCGACGGTCAAACTGAGACGAAAATTATCCAACATTTAAAAGAAGAGCGTTCTCATAAGACGACGATCATTGTTGCTCACCGTCTATCAGCCGTTAAACATGCTGATCAAATTATCGTATTAGATGAAGGTAAAATGATTGAACACGGAACTCATGAACAATTAATGAAACAACGAAACTGGTACTTTAAGCAATATGTCAAACAGCAAATGGAAGGAGGCGAATAAGATGAAATCAAAAACGACTGAGAAACGCCTTTTTCATTATGCTTTAAATTATAAGAAGACGATTATGATTGGTATTGTTTGTTTAATGATCGCTGTTGCGATGGAGTTAAGCGGTCCGTTAATTGCAAAAAAGGTAATTGATGACCATATTGTTGGGGTGGCCAATCACTATGTTGTTACCGATGAACAAACGGGTGCAATCGAATTTAACGGCGAACATTACATTAGAGTTGAACGTTATGATTCGATTGATGATGAAAAAGTGGTGACGTTATTCCAAGATGGGTTGTCCTTTTTCTTGTTAGATGAAGAAGTTCCACTTAATGCGAGGTTTGTAGAAGGTGATGGTTCTACTTTCGTCCTTGAAGTAGATCAAACTGAAGTAACGGTTAGTGGTCAAACACTGACAACAAATGAGTTATTCCATTTCTTCCAACCAGAAGTGAGTTCAATTGCAGCTTGGTTAGGGCTATATTTAGGTTTGATTCTTGCTTCATCAGTATTTCTATACTATAAAACTTATCTATTACAATACGCTTCAAACCGAATTATTCAAACGATGCGAAAAGATGTATTTAGTCATATTCAACGTATTCCGATTCCTTACTTTGTTGATCAACCAGCTGGTAAGATTGTCGCACGCGTAACAAATGATACAGAAGCGATTAAAGAACTATATGAAAAGGTTTTAGAAGTATTCACATCAGGATTTATTTATATGTTCGGTATTTTTATTGCATTATTTATTTTAGATGCAAGATTGGCAGCGATTTGCCTTGTCTTGTTACCTATTATGGTTGTATGGATGGTCGTTTACCGTAAAGTTGCGGGGCACTATAACCATGAAATTCGCGAAACGAACAGTCGCATTAATGCTAACATTAATGAATCTATTCAAGGGATGTCCATTATTCAAGCATACAACCAAGTTGATCGAATGACAGGTGAGTTTGAAAATTTAAATCGATACCACTATCGTTATCAACGAAAAATGAATACGTTTACCGCGTTGACTTCGTTTAATTTAGTCGACTTTTTACGAAATGTTGCCTTTGTAGCGTTTATTATGTACTTTGGTGGAATTTCGCTAGATGGTACCGGAATTGTGACAGCAGGTGTACTTTATGCTTTTGTTGATTATTTAACTCGATTATTCGAACCAGTTAACCAAATCGTCAGTCAGTTAGCTCAACTAGAACAATCAAGAGTTGCTGGTAAAAGAGTATTTGAACTGTTGGACGAAGAAGGGGAAGAAGTCGAAGCGAAACCGATTACGAGATACGATGGTTATGTGGAATTTGATCTGGTTTCCTTTGCTTATGAAAAAGATGATTATGTCTTAAAGGATTTATCTTTTTCAATACAACCTGGTGAAACAGCTGCTTTTGTCGGGCATACGGGCTCTGGTAAAAGTACGGTTATGAATCTTTTATTTAGATTTTATGACCCGTCAAAAGGGCGTATATTAATAGATGGTAAACCAATTAATGAGTTATCGAGACAACAAGCACGAAGTCATATCGGTATTGTGCTCCAAGATCCTTTTATTACGGGTCACTATCATTTCAAATATCACGATGAATGACCCTCGCATCAGTCGTGAAGATGCGATTAATGCTTTAAAAGCAGTCGGTGCTGACCGCTTCATTGAGCAATTGCCTAACCAGTATGATGAACCTGTTAAAGAAAAAGGGGCTGAGTTTTCAACTGGTCAAAGACAGTTATTATCGTTTGCTAGAGCATTAGCGTTTGATCCAGCTATTTTAATTCTTGATGAAGCGACAGCTAATATCGACACTGAGACCGAAGCTATGATTCAAGAGGCTTTAAAAGTATTGAAGAAAGGCCGAACAACATTAGTCATTGCTCACCGTCTTTCAACGATTCAAGACGCAGATCAAATATTCGTGTTAAAGCAAGGTGAACTAATAGAGAAGGGCACGCATGATTCGCTCTTACAAACACAAGGTGAATATTATATGATGTATAGAATGCAATTAGGCGGCAAACAGTCCTTTGCTACTTCGTAAGCGTTCAATTAGAAAAGACTGAGACAGAACTAATTGAAATACACAAAACCCGAACGAAATCACCTTTTGACTTCGTTCGGGTTTATCTTTTAGCTACCGCTCCATCAAAATGCTTCGCTTTTACCCACAGGGCACAAGTGCAACATCTGCTCAAACTCCCTACGGTCGTTTGTCGCAGTGTTTTCTATGCATGGGCGGCTGTGAGCCAAGCTACTTCTTCGAGTGACTCCCTTGCGCTTTGCACCGAGGAAGCCTACTTCGAAGCTTAACTTGAAGACGCAGGTGCATCCCGGGGTCTCACCCAGGCCTTTGCTCCCATGACGACCTGGACGGTCTAATGTCGGCGTTGGTCACAAATGCAGATTTTAAAAGCTTCAGCGCTTTATTTTGCGCCGAGTAACCGCAGGCGCAGGACGTGACCGCTTTTAGACGACCAGGAGTCTACGCATTTTGATTCCACTAAGTGTCTGCTAAACTAAACTGATTGGCCAATTATTCGTGGTTTCATTACACTCCAAAACTTTTGTCCCGACTTCTTACTTTTATTCTAAATTATTTAAGTAATCAAGTGCATCTTGGAAAGTGTCCACTGGCACGATCTCTACATTTGTATCAATTTCTTCTGCTTTTTCTACCGCTTCATCATAATTAGAACCTTCACGACCATTTTCGTGAGCTGCAAAGAAGATATCAGCCCCTTGTCGATCAGCGGATACTACTTTCTTATCAACCCCACCAATACGATAAATATTACCTTCGTAGTCGATCTCACCACTTCCGACAATCGTTCTACCTTTAGTCATATCATCCATCGTTAAACGGTTATATACTTCTAAAGCAAACATTAAACCAGCACTAGGTCCACCAATTTGACCGCTTTCGTATTCAACTTCGGGTGTGACATGAACATCACGATCTGTTACAAGTGATACACCCATGCCAGGTCGTTCAGGGTCATCAGGAAAGGCGTCAAGTTCAAATGAAGTTGTCAACTCTTCACCATCTCTTATAAAAATAACTTCAATTTCATCTCCAACAGACATTGAGCTTGTTTCATCGACAATCTCTTCTGAAGATGATACCGTTTGCCCGTTTATTCCGATAATTTCATCACCAATTTCCAAGTGTCCATCAGCAGGCATATCCTCTACAACCATAGCAACAAAGGAACCTTTGAAATCAATCGTTATATCCCCACCTGCCGCTTCAAAAGCGACTACAGTAGCAGCTTCTTGAGAGCTTTCCATATGCTGTAATTGAGCTTCCATATACTCTTCTTGACTTATTCCATGAGGCCTAACTTGTTCTAAATCAACGATGTCATAATGAGGTCTAATTTGAGCCCACAAATAATACAATGGTGTTGCTTGACCACCTCGAACTGTAACTAAATGTAACTCCCCTTCACCTTCAAAACTATCTTCCATTTCAACGACAGACGATAACGGTGTCGTATCACCAGGTTGGTATATGTAATAATCGAGTTGATAATATGAAAGAAATAGTGCTAAACCGATCGTAACAACTAACGTAATGACTTGTTTTTTATTATTAAACATAATTTATTCATTCCAACCTTTCATCGCTCGCTTAATTGATTTTATGTGCTTTTCTGCTTCTTGTTCACCTTTGGCGATAATTTCTCCAACATTTGAATAGTTTCGAGAACTAAATTGATACACTTCAGGTCGTAATACAAAATCTGCGTCCATCACTAAATGACTCGTCATATCATCTTGCATAATATCAATGCTTTGCATAATAATATCATAGATTGAATGGATATCTGTATTTTCTTCAAACTTTGAACAATCAACTGCAATAATTATATCTGCCCCCATCTCTCGAACAACTGAGATTGGAACACGGTCTGTAACACCACCATCGATTAACAAACGGCCACCCACACGTTCTGGAACGAAGACTCCGGGAATCGATATACTAGCACGAACAGCTGTTGCAGCATCTCCTTCACGGAAAATGACACGCTCTCCATTATGTACATCAGTTGCTACAACGGCCACAGGTATATTAAATTGTTCCAACTTTTTATTATATGTAAACATACGAATATAGGATTTAATCCGTTCTCCTTGAATTAGCCCCATTTTAGGAACCGTTATATCCATGAAGTATTTTCGCCTAAAACTTAACGCTAAATTATAAAGATCACTAACTTTTTGACCAGCCCCATAAAAAGATCCCACTAACGCTCCCATGCTACTACCTGCAATATAATCAATCGGAATGTTATGTTCTTCAAAGACCTTTATAACACCTAAATGAGAAAAGCCTCTAGCACCACCTGACCCTAATGCTAGACCAATTTTAGGTCTGGACAACTATAAACACTCCCTTCTATTCCTAAACCGTGTTGCATAGTGTTGTATAAGTATGGATTAAAATCTTTGCATCTATTTATAAATATTTTACTACTCTTGTCTGTATTCGTACAGTTTGATGTTATTAGGAGGACAAGCGGTGATTTCAAAAATAACTTCTGTTCTATATGCTACAGTAGCAACCTTTCTCGCAGTTGCTATTATTACTTTTCCAGACCAATCATTTGAAGCATCAATCAGAGGGTTAAATTTATGGCTTGAAATAGTTTTCCCTTCGTTACTACCATTTTTCATTGTAGCTGAATTATTATTAGCTTTTGGAGTAGTGAAATTTATCGGGGTTTTATTAGAACCTCTTATGCGTCCTCTTTTTAATGTCCCGGGGGCTGGAGGTGTTGTTATGGGGATGGGGTTAGCTAGCGGCTACCCTTCAGGAGCAAAAATTTCTGCACGTTTAAGGCAAGAAAATGTTCTTACAAAAACTGAAGCAGAACGACTAGTAGCCTTCACGAACGCTTCAAACCCATTATTTATATTTGGTGCAATTGCTGTTGGCTTTTTTCATGATCCAAAATTAGGATTTCTTATTGCAATCTGTCATTACTCAGCCTGTATATTAGTTGGATTATGTATGAGATTTTATAAACAAAACGAAGATGACCGAACTGAAGATGATCAAAGAAACATTCGTGGGTCAACTTTTGGACGAGCACTGTACGCCTTACATCACCATCGTACGTCACACTCTGAACCACTCGGTAAAATTTTAGGTGATGCCGTTATGTCTTCTATTCGTACACTCGTTATGATCGGTGGATTTATTATTTTATTCTCTGTTTTAAACAAGTTATTATTTTTAACGGGTGTGTCATCAGTTATTGCTAGTTCAATTGAAAAGGTCCTAACTATATTCTCTCAACCTAAAGATTTAGCTCTTCCTATACTAAGTGGTGTATTTGAAATTACGTTAGGTGCACAGATGATTGCTCAAACGGATCATACTACATTGTTTGCTCAAGTTATACTAGTCAGTGCCATACTCGCTTTCAATGGATTGTCTATTCAATCACAAGTGGCAAGTATACTGGCCAATACCGATATTCGTTTCGCACCATATTTTTTCGGAAGGTTACTTCATATAGTATTTGCTGTATTTCTAGTAACGATTTTGTTTAAGCCATTATACGTTGAAAGAACATTGCTTTCTCCATCCGATATACCAGTTGATACACATACTGACTACACTGGATTATCTGTCATCGCGTTAGAATGGTTAAGCCAATACGGCCCATTGATTACGATTGCTACCATTTTAGTAGGATTCCTCATCTTAATTCGTAAAAGCCATCCTTAATCAAATTAAAAGGTGACCTCAAAACTAATTGAGATCACCTTTTTACATTACGACTTGCCGTTTTCCTCTTTTACTTGTTGCTCTTGAAACCAACAAGTAAGTGCCGTCTTATTTATTTTACCGACATGGGTTTTCGGTAGTTCATCAACGAAATAGAATGCTTTTGGAATTTTGTATCGACTTAATTTCTCTTCACAATAATTTTCAAGTTCGGCGACATCAAGGTTAGGGCTACTGGTCGATATGCAAGCTACGACTTTCTCTCCCCATAGCTCATTAGGCACTCCAATTACAGCTACTTCTTGTATGTCAGAATGTGATTCAAGCCAATGTTCTATTTCTAAAGGGAAAATGTTTTCTCCACCTGATATGATCATATCTTTCTTACGACCGACAATATAAACAAAGCCCTCTTGATCTCTTCTCGCTAAATCCCCTGTTTTTAACCACTCACCATGTAATTGTGCCATCGTTTCTTCTTCTTGGTTCCAATAATATTCAAATAAATGTTTCCCTCTTAACCAAAGCTCACCAACTTCATTAATTGCAACTGACTCACCTGAATCGTTGACGATATCTATGTCATTAAACATCATCTCTTGACCAACTGAGCCTTTCTTCAAACGAGCATCCTCTGGTTCAATATAGAAATTATTTGGTCCTGCTTCAGTTAAACCATACCCTTCTTTAAATTGAAGTCTCTTATTTTCAAACCGTTCATAAATCATTAATGGACAAGGTGCTCCTCCTGATAAGAACACTTTCATATGTGGGAAGTCGTTTTCTTTAAATATTAATGATTCTGTAATGAACTGATACATCGTTGGAATGAATAAAACAATGGTACAACGATACTTAATTAAATGTTCAACTGCTTGATCTGGATCAAAATGGGCATGAATAATGACTTGCCCTCCAGCCATTAATATTGGTATTGATAAAGCATTTAACCCTCCTGTATGAAACATTGGGATGGCTGTTAACGTCCGATCATCTTTCGTTAAAACCCAACTGATAATCGTATTTAACGCATTCCACATAACCGATCGATGACTTAGAACAGCTCCTTTCGGCTTACCTGTCGTGCCACCTGTATATATCATTGCCAAAGGGTCTGTTTCATGCAAAGATACTTCGCCTATGCCCTGCCGGTCTAAATCATACATATAATTCGAATGGTCAATAAGTAAGGTATTGTAAGTTTTATTAAGCCATGCTAACGATTGTTCAAATTCCGGATGAATAATAACAAACTTAGGATCACTGTCCTGCAAAACATATGTTAATTCGTCTTGCGAAAGTCTCCAATTTAACGGTACAAAAATCGCACCAATTTTTAAACATGCAAACAACGTGTCGAAGTAACTAATATGATTAAGTGATATTTAAGTCTTAGGTTAAAAAACGCCCAGTTATTAAAGCTAACTGGGCATCATCTTATTTATTCTTTTGTAAGTACTTTTGCTTCAATGCATTTTCCACTGCTTTTGGCACAAGATCAGATACATCTGAATGGTAACGAGCCGCTTCCTTAACCATACTAGAGCTTAAGAACGAATACTTATTGTTTGTCATCATAAATAGCGTTTCAATATCTTCGTTTAAATGGCGGTTCATAGATGTAATTTGCATTTCATATTCAAAGTCACTAACTGCTCTTAACCCTCTTAAAATCGCAGCAGCATTTTTCTCTTTCGCATAATCCACTAATAAACCATGACTGACATCCACTGATACGTTTGATAACTCTTTTGTAGCTTCATTAATTAACTCTAACCTTTCATCAACGGTGAAAAGCGGTGACTTTGATTGGTTATTAAACACAGCTACGATCACATGATCAAACACTTCAGAGCCTCGTGTAATGATATCTAAATGACCGTTTGTAATCGGGTCGAAACTTCCTGGGCAAATGGCTACTTTATTCATGATTTTCCTCCTAAATTGTAAGAAAAAATGGTAACAGCAATTGTACTACTATATGTATCTTGCTTAACGACTTTAAATTGTTTTAAGTCGAAAGGAAGCTCATCTTTAGGGTCATGCTCACAAATAACCATCGCTTCCTCAGTCAACACATCAGCTTTTAGTAGTTGATTAAAAATTTTATCAAATGACACTTTGCGATAAGGGGGATCGAGAAAGATGTAATCAAATTTCTTACCATGTTTACCTGCTGCCTTGACCGCTCGAATTGCATCATTTCGAAAAATTTCACATTGATCGCTTATTTTGAGCTTCTTCACATTATCTTTAACC
>NZ_AKIF01000102.1 GCF_000269905.1 Alkalibacillus haloalkaliphilus C5 | reverse complement strand
AAAAGTTGAAAAAGAAGGTCAAAACATGGTGAGACAATTTTATCGAGATACGTGGGCAGAAGTTGATTTAAATGCAATTAAACATAACGTAAAACAAATGAAGAAAATATACCCTTCACCAAAGTCAGTTTATGCAGTTGTTAAAGCGAACGCATACGGTCACGGTGATGTCCGAGTTGCTAAAGCTGCATTAGAAGCGGGAGCTGATAAGCTAGCAGTCGCTTTACTAGATGAAGGGTTACAATTACGTGAAAGTTTCCCAGATGTTCCGATTCTAGTGCTAGGAAGAATCCGCCCGAGCGATGCTCAGTTAGCAGCTGATTACAATTTAACTGTCACAGTGTTCCAAAAGGACTGGTTAATAGAAGCATCCAAACACTTAACTTCTAAGTTAAATATTCATCTTAAATTTGATACAGGAATGAACCGTTTAGGTATAAGAACGAAAGAAGAAGCGTATGATGTATTAAAAGAGCTAAAATCGACAACTATGGTAGTAACAGGGGTTTATTCACATTTAGCAACAGCAGATGAAAATAACAAAGCTCATCTTGAGGAACAGTTTGAGCGTTTCAAAGAGTCTTTGAAACTTCTACAAGACAATATTCCAAATAAGGTAGAAGTACATTTAGGTAACTCTGCTGGCGCTATGCGATTTCCGAACTCTATGTATGACGCTGTAAGATTTGGTATTGGCATGTATGGTTTATACCCTTCTGATCTCGTCAAACGTGAAACAGGAATTCTGTTAAAACCAGCGTTTTCATTAATTAGTCAATTAACACATGTTAAGAAAATTAATAAAGGTGATACAATCAGCTATGGAGCAACATATACCGCTGAAGAAGATGAATGGATTGGTACAGTCCCTTTAGGTTATGGTGACGGCTGGATAAGAAGATTACAAGGCTTCCATGTATTAATCGATGGTAAGAAGTATCCTATTGTAGGTCGAATTTGTATGGATCAATTTATGGTGAAGTTAGATCAACAAAAACCGGTCGATACGAAAGTGACAATTATAGGTGAAGATGGTGGGGAAACCGTTTCGACAGATGATGCCGCAACTCACCTTGAAACGATTAATTATGAGATTCCTTGTATGATTAATGAACGAGTTCCAAGGGTCTATATTAGTTGAAAAACGCTAGAAATAGCGACACAATAATATTGTGCTAAAGATTTTACTTTACGAAACTTAGCGAATGATGTTATGATGTTTTTAGATTTGTTGTTCGTAAAATGTTGGGGGTGTAAGGATGTCAGAGTCTTCGAAAGAGGTAGTTGTTGAATTACCGATGTCTTTACTGAATGAGTGCGATGAGTTGGTGAAGAATGAGGAAGATGTAAGTGATCGTCAGCAGCTCATTCTACATGCTATTAATAGCTATGTGAAAGAAGAAAAGAAACGTAAAATTAAAGAAAAGATGCGCCGTGGTTATGTAGAAATGAGGAATATCAACTTAGATATCGCATCTGAAGCTTTCCAAGCTGAAGAGGAGGCTGAAACCACTCTAGAGCGCTTAGTGAGTGGGGTGTAATTAACTTGTACGTTAAACGAGGCGACGTCTACTACGCAGACCTGACCCCCGTGGTAGGCTCTGAACAAGGCGGTGTTCGCCCAGTTCTTATTATTCAAAATAATATAGGGAACCGATTTAGCCCAACAGTAATCGTTGCTGCTATTACTGCTCAAATTCAAAAGGCAAAATTACCGACACATGTCGAAATTGATGCTGAAAAGTACGAATTTGAGCGTGACTCTGTTATTCTTTTAGAACAGATTCGAACGATCGATAAACAACGATTAACTGATAAGATTACAACGCTAGACGAATACTTAATGGGTCAAGTAGACGATGCGTTACAAATTAGTCTTGGGTTATTAGATTTATAGTGGATATAAAGAGGCCACCTTTTATGAGTATGTTTAATACATATTGATAAAAGGTGGTCTTTTCGTCTTAAAAAAAGGGGCATATGCTCCTCTATACTTTATATTTTTCCCAATATAAACTATAATAAAACCAATAATGTAAAAATGCTGAATTTTTCTGACAAATTAAATAGAAATTAGTCAAACGAAGTGGTAAATTGTAGTTAACATATTAATATGGAGGTACGTTATTCGTATGGACTTAAAAGAGCTTGTATTAGAAAATAGTGATGAGATTGTTAGCAGATGGGTGGAAAAGCAAGGAAATCACTCGTTGCATGATTATAACTCAACAATATCAAATGATATGATTAAGCAAATGAACCGTGAATTCGCAGACATTATCGTTTCTAGTTTAAAAGAAGTTGGAGCAAACTTAGAACAGCTAGATGAGTTTGCTGAGAAAGTGGTTAACCTTGGATGGCCGTTTGGTTATATCACTGAAGGGTTACAAGTTTTTCGCAGCGAGAGTATTAAGTTTGTTTTAGATCAACAAGGAACGGAAAATAAAGAAGACTTTATATATGTAATGGATGGCATAAACGAATGGATCGATCCATTAAAAACGAGACTTATGAATCAATACTCAGCTAATTGGAATAACATTATTTCATTGCAAAAGTTAGCCTTAGAAGAGTTATCAGCGCCATTAATTCCAGTTATGGATGAAATTACGGTTATGCCATTAGTTGGAACGATTGATACAGACCGTGCCAAGCTTATAATGGAAAACTTGCTTAACGGTGTCGTTAAAAACCGTACGGGCGTTGTTTTAATAGATATTACAGGTGTCCCTGTCGTTGATACGATGGTCGCACACCATATTATACAAGCAGCAGAAGCAGTTAGGTTGCTAGGTGCAACATGTATTTTAGTTGGTATTCGTCCAGAAATCGCACAGACGATTGTCAACTTAGGAATTGACTTAAGTCAGTTCCCTACTAAGAGCTCACTTAAGAAAGGTTTTGAAACTGCTTTAGAGATTACTGATAAACAAATTGTATCGAACGATGATAAAAAAGAAGACGTGGAAGAAATCTTAGATTCGATTGGGAAGGAGTAATGAACGTGCGTGTACCTATTTTAAAGTTGCATAACTATTTATTAGTTTCAATTCAAATAGAGTTAGATGACCAAACAGCGATGCAATTTCAAGAAGACTTACTAAGTAAAATTCATGAAACAGGAGCAACAGGTGTTGTTATTGATTTGACGTCAGTTGAGGTTGTCGATTCATTTATTGCTAAAGTATTTGGAGATGTAGTATCAATGGCTGGTTTAATGGGAGCAAAAGTTGTCTTCACAGGCATACAGCCAGCAGTTTCAATGACATTGATTGAACTCGGTATTTATTTAAAGGAGGTACCAACTGCATTAGATTTAGAGCAAGGTATTATTAAGTTAAGACAAGAATTGGAGGAGAAGTGATGAAAGAAACGGTATCCTCTGTTGTGATTAAAAAAGAATGGGATATTGTTGGTGCTCGACAAGCGGGAAGGCAACTTTCACAAGAGCTCGGCTTTGGCTCTGTTGACCAGGCTAGAATTGCTACTGCTATATCAGAGTTGGCCCGCAATATATATTTGTATGCAAAAGAAGGAGAAATCACCTTCGAGGAGTTGTATGACTTACCTAAAGTAGGTCTGAAAATAATTGCGAAAGACAAAGGTCCAGGCATTAATGACCTAAGCGCTGTAATGGAAGATGGTTACTCCACTTCTGGTGGTTTAGGTGCTGGTTTACCAGGTGTTAAAAGGCTGATGGATGAATTTGATCTAGTATCAGATGAAGAAGGCACCAAAGTAACCACCATCAAGTGGGCCCGACCTTAGGAGGGGTACTAATTGAGTTCGTTGCGATCAGATATGCAAGATTATAAAGACTTACTATCGAAGTATTTGGAGACTAAAGATGAAGCCATTCTATATCAAGCTGAACAGTTTAGTAAACAATCTATTCAACAAAATATCTCTCCGGATGAAATTGTTAATGTTCACTATCAAGCCTTAAAGGATATCTACCCGGATCTTCACGAACAAATAGAAGGGTCCTTTAAATTTTTAATCGAAACGATGATTTCGTACGGCTTAGCCTATCAAGAACATCAAGTATTGCGTGAAAAACAAATCGAATTAAAATCTGAGATTGGTGTGGCAGCTAATATGCAAAACACGTTGCTGAAAACATCAGTCCCTAAAACGCATGCAATTGATATAGGTGTGAAGTCTGTACCAGCGAGAGAGATGAACGGTGATTATCATCATTTCATTAAAGATGAACAAGGTAATGTCGGGGTTGCTGTCGCTGATGTAATTGGGAAAGGGATTCCTGCAGCATTTTGTATGTCGATGATTAAATTTGCAATGGAAAGTTTCTCAGAGAATCAAATTTATCCACAATGGATCCTTGATTCATTAAACCGCGTCGTTAGTCGAAATGTTGAACAAGGCATGTTCGTTACAATGTTTTATGGTTTATATGACGTATATACACATCAGTTTTACTATGCATCTGCAGGGCATGAGCCTTGTTTTATTTTAAGAAATGAGACGAGAGAATTTGAAGAAATCGATGCAAAAGGCTTGTTGCTTGGTGTTGAAAGTGCCGTTAAGTATGAGCAACTTAACACTTCCATTCATGAAGGAGACTTAATCGTACTGCTTACGGATGGTGTGACAGAGTGCCGAGTGGATGGACGCTTTATTGAACAAGAAGAAGTGTTGAATATAATTAAGGAACATGAACATTTAAACTCACAAGAAATTGTTGAATATGTATTTAAATACTTTGAGCGATTACAAGACTTTCAGCTTAGGGATGACTTTACACTAGTTGTTATGAAGAGAAATTCTAGTTTAAGTGTTTAACGACTTGTATATGCGGGTATGTGCTTTAAAGTACACTAGAATGGGGGATGCAAAATGAACTTACATATTGATGATCATCAAGAAGACAATTATGGCATATTAAAACTATCAGGTGAAATTGATGCCTATACAGCACCTCAATTAAAAGATAAGCTTTTAACTTTAGTTGAGGAGAAAGAAAGTGTTGAAGTTGATCTAACAAAAGTAAGTTATATGGATAGTACTGGGCTAGGTGTTTTTATTAGCGCCTTAAAGCTATCAAAAGAAAAAGATCACAACTTTAAGTTAACCAACCTACAAGAAAACGTTTATCGTTTATTTAATATTACAGGTCTTAATGAAGTCATCAGTATTGAAAATACAATTAAGGGTGAATTGTCATGAAGCAAGCATTTGATTTCGTAGAGATGAAGCTACCCGCAAAGTCTGAATTCGTTGGAGTTTTGCGGTTAACAATATCCGGAGTTGCTAACCGTATGGGTTTTTCATATGAAGAAATAGAAGATTTAAAAGTAGCAACTTCTGAAGCTATTACCAATGCAGTAAACCATGCTTATTACGATGAGGGACCCGGTGAAGTGACAATCGGATTCGGATTGTATGAAGATCGGTTAGAAGTAATGGTTGCTGACCGTGGAGGTAGCTTTGATCTGAAAGAAGTGAAAGAACAAATCGGTCCGTATGATGAAAAAGAGTCAATTGAGGATATGAGAGAAGGAGGGTTTGGTCTCTTCTTAATCGATGCCCTAATGGACAAAGTTGAAATTAATAATAACCATGGCGTAATCGTCCTAATGACCAAGTTTTTGTACGAAAATGAGGTGGGGCAAAATGACGACCAAATCTCAACAACACAATAGTGGAGAAGATATTTACGAGCTAATTGATTATTTACGCGAACACCCAGAGAGTGAAGAAACACAAGAAAAAATTATTTATAAATACGAAAACTTGGTTCATTCATTAGCAAAAAAATATTCTAAAAACAGCGAGATTCATGAAGATTTAGTCCAAGTAGGTATGCTAGGATTAATGGCTGCTATTCGTCGATATGACAGTTCATATGGTAAGTCGTTTGAATCCTTTGCAGTACCAACAATTATTGGTGAGATTAAACGTTTTATTCGAGATAAAACGTGGAGTGTGCATGTTCCTCGTCGAATAAAGGAATTAGGGCCTAAGATTAAAACAGCAGTTGAAGAATTAACGACAGAAAATCAACGTTCGCCATCTGTAGCTGAAATAGCAGATTATTTAGGTGCTTCAGAAGAAGAAGCGTTAGAAACGATGGAGATGAGCCAAAGTTATAACGCTCTATCAGCAGATCGTCAAATTGAAGCAGATGCAGATGGTAGTACAGTGACGATCTTAGACTTAGTCGGCGACCGTGAAGAAGGTTATGAACAAATAGATTATAAGCTGTTAATTGAAAAGATTATGCCTTTGTTAAGTGAGCGAGAGCAAGACATTTTGAAGTGTACGTACTTTGAGAATCTAAGTCAGAAAGAAACAGGTGAACGCCTCGGTTTATCCCAAATGCACGTTTCTAGATTGCAACGTCGTGCATTAAGGAAGTTAAGAGATTCCATGGGTGAAGAAGATCTGGAGGTTTTATTTTGATTGATAAGAAAGACCACATGGAAGTTGCTACTTTTCAAAAACCGAAAAAAGGCAACTATCATTCCGGCGACTCTTATTTTTATATCGAAACTGATGATGGTTTTCTTTGTGCTTTGGCAGATGGTTTAGGAAGCGGTGAAGTAGCTAAAGACTCAGCAGATACTGTTATTGATGTCATTAGAGATAGCCACACTAAACCTTTAGATGAGTTAGTACACTTAGCAAATCAAGCTCTATTCGGTCACCACTTGCGCGGCTGTGTTTTAGGAATATTGCGAGTTAATTATCGTGAACAATCCTATTCCTATGTGTCTGTCGGAAACATTAGTGTTATTGCAGTTGATCATTATGGTAAGAAAAAAAGAAACATTCCTGTTCCAGGCTATCTATCAGGTGTGAAGAAGTCTGTAAAAGTCCATAATGGTGATTTACAAAATGGGTCTGTTTTCTTTATGTTTTCAGACGGCGTTAACGAACGTAAATTAACTAAAGAATTTTATAGTCATCAAACGATGGATTTAACGATCCAATGGTTTACGTTACAACAAGAACATTATATGGACGATGATACAACGTTAATAGCTATGAAATATAGCGAGTAAATTAATGAGGGTGACGAGTTAGTCGCTCTCATTTTTTATTTGTGAAACAAGAAATTCATTGTTTTTGATTTTTTGTTACAATATTAACGTAAGATTGATTTATTAGGAGGAAACGCTTTGACAGAATTACAAAATGATTTAGTACAAGTAGTAGCTAAACAAGTGAATATTCAACCTGCAATAATTACAACCGTAGTTCAAATGATTGAAGAAGGGAATACAGTTCCTTTTATAGCAAGATATCGTAAAGAACAAACGAAAGGGTTGGATGAAACAGAAATCCAATCGATCAAAGAAACTTATGATTACCAACAGCAGTTACATAATCGAAAAGAAGAAGTTATTCGGTTAATTGATGAGCAAGGCAAATTAACAGACGAGTTGAAAAAAGATATTCTAAGTGCTACCCAACTTCAGCGTGTAGAAGACTTATACCGTCCATATAAGCAAAAGCGTCGAACAAGAGCGACGATTGCAAAAGAGAAAGGTTTGGAGCCTTTAGCAGAACTCGTATGGAAGCAAGAAGGTATTCAAGTTGAGAAAGAAGCAGAGCAATACCTTTCTGAGGAACATGAACTTGCTGATGTTGAAGCGGTAATACAAGGGGTTAATGATATTATCGCTGAATGGATCTCAGATGAACCTGCATTCCGTGATGACATACGTTCGTACACTTTTAAACAAGGTGCCATCATAACAGAGTTGAAAAAAGGTGCAGAAGACGAAAAAGAAATCTTTCAAATGTACTATGATTATCGCGAACCAGTAAAAAACATGGCTTCTCACCGTGTACTTGCTGTTAATCGTGGAGAAAAGGAAAAAGTATTGAAAGTGGCAATTGAACACCTGTTGATACTATTATCGAATATATTAAGCGAGCAGTCATTAAAAATAGAGAAACTGAAGAAGCAGCCATAATTAATGAGGCGATCGAAGACAGTTATAAACGATTAATACAGCCATCGATAGAAAGAGATATTCGCACATCTTTAACTGAAGAAGCAGAAGAGCATGCCATTGATATTTTCGCGAAAAACTTGCGAAACTTATTGCTTCAGCCGCCATTAAAAGGTAAAACGATTTTAGCGGTAGACCCTGCCTTTAGAACAGGCTGTAAACTGGCAATCGTTGATGAGACAGGCCAAATGAAATCAGTAGACGTTATTTACCCAACTGAGCCCCGTAAAGACATTGCGGGGGCTGAAAAGAAAGTTCTAAAAGCACTAAATGACTATCCGATTGAATTAATCGCAATTGGAAATGGTACGGCTTCACGTGAGACAGAGCAATTTATTGCTGATTTAATTCAGAAACATAACCTTGATGTCGCTTATTTAATCGTCAATGAAGCAGGCGCTAGTGTTTACTCCGCATCTAAATTAGCAAGAGAGGAATTCCCTGACCTACAAGTAGAAGAACGCTCAGCTGTCTCGATTGCTAGACGTGTCCAAGACCCGCTTAGCGAGTTAGTTAAAATTGACCCTAAATCGATCGGTGTAGGTCAATACCAACATGATGTAAGCCAAAAGAAATTAAACAACTCACTTTCTTTCGTTGTTGAGACAGCGGTTAACCAAGTCGGTGTTAATGTTAATACAGCTTCATCATCGTTGTTACAGTATATTTCTGGTTTAAACAAAACGGTAGCTAACAATATTGTTAAGTATCGGGAAGAGAATGGGAAGTTTACAGATCGTAAGCAAATTAAAAAAGTCCCACGTCTTGGTAACAAAACGTATGAACAAGCGATCGGTTTCTTAAGAATATTAGATGGAAAAAATCCACTGGACAGAACTTCGATTCACCCAGAAAGTTACCAAGTAGCTAAAGACTTGTTGGAACAGTTAGAGCTAACAACTTCAGAGATTGGCTCAGAGCAAGTTCGTCAAAAATTAGGCGAAAGGTCTATGGAACAATTAATGGATGGATTAGATGTTGGTAAATTAACGTTACAAGATATTGTAAGTGACTTAAAGAAACCAAATAGAGACCCGCGTGACGAACTACCAAAACCTCTGTTAAAGACTAATGTATTATCAATGGAGGATTTAGAACAAGGCATGGAGTTACAAGGAACAGTACGTAATGTTGTAGATTTCGGTGCCTTTGTTGATGTTGGGGTAAAACAAGATGGCCTTGTCCATATCTCCAAATTATCTAACCGGTTTGTCAAAAATCCATTAGATGTTGTTGCTGTTGGTGATATTGTTACAGTATGGATTGATGAAGTAGACGTTAAAAGACAACGCATTGCTTTAACAATGATTCCAGTAACGAGTTAGTCGTTAAGTAGTTTTCTATAGTAAAAGAACCAACATTGGTTTAACGTCTTAATTTGTTGTATATCTTTAGAAGCATAAGCTTTTAAAAGTTGATTTTGTAACCAGCTAGGCATAGACATCACCTTTAAAATAAGTTTTGTCATTATAATATGCATATATAGCTTGTTTGCTACCGAGTTTTTATTAAGAAGTCTTGATATACCAAACGCATACCCTTGTGTTTGGTATATCAATTTTAATGTGGGTGAAGAGAAATGGAACAGTTTGAGTTACAACAGTTAACAGATCAATTATCAAGAGAATACTTTGATAAACCTTATAAACATCATGTTTGTTTTAACAAACGTTTAAGAACAACTGGTGGGAGGTATATACCTGCTAGGCAAACAATAGAGATTAACCCAAAGTATCTACAGGAGTTAGGCATAGAAGAATTGGTTGGTATTCTTAAGCATGAATTGTGTCATTATCACTTACATATAGAAGGAAAACCATACAACCACCGAAGTAAAGAGTTTAAAGAGTTGTTACAGAAGACAGGCTCTCCACGCTACTGTGAACGACTTCCTTCTGAAAAGAGTAAAGAAACATATCAGTATCGATGTGAAAAATGTGGTTTAACATTTAATCGGAAAAGAAGGATCCAAACTTCTCGTTACAGATGTGGTAAGTGTAAAGGGAAAATCGTTACAATTAATTAGTGGTCGTAAAATATAAAAATAGTGTTGACTGTTCTATATAACACATGGTAAATTATAAAAGCCGTAACGAAGAGAGTGTTCTTCCGCGGCTTCTAAACAAAACGTTCAATAATTTACTAATAAGTAATTGACATGAAAAACAAGTTGTTATATTATACTTTATGTCGCAACAACTTAGAAAACGTTAAAACGTAAACTTAAACTAGAGATTACGTTTTTTGCACCTTATGAACTTAATAAATTTCTCTTGAAAATACTTTACATTGAACTTAAAACATTTTATAATTATCAATCGTTGGGGTAAGCAATTACCTTAATAAGTGAAAAAGTTCATTTCATATTCCAGCGTAGCTCAGAGGTAGAGCAGTTGGCTGTTAACCAATTGGTCGCAGGTTCGAATCCTGCCGCTGGAGCCATGGAGAAGTACCCAAGTGGCTGAAGGGACACCCCTGCTAAGGGTGCAGGTCGCGTAAGCGGCGCGAGGGTTCAAATCCCTCCTTCTCCGCCATTTTAATTAAACGGCCCATTGGTCAAGTGGTTAAGACACCGCCCTTTCACGGCGGTAACAGGGGTTCGAATCCCCTATGGGTCATTCGGTCCGGTAGTTCAGTTGGTTAGAATGCCTGCCTGTCACGCAGGAGGTCGCGGGTTCGAGTCCCGTCCGGACCGCCATTACTTTC
>NZ_AKIF01000101.1 GCF_000269905.1 Alkalibacillus haloalkaliphilus C5 | reverse complement strand
CCTAGCGCTTCTACATTTGATTTCAACACATCAGGCCGGTCGACACCTGTACGTAAATTAATTGCCTGAGCTTTATTTTGAAGAATTCTTCATATATCAATATACGTTAGCGGTATTGCAGCCGGCTGATCTAAATATATTACTGAATGTTGAATATGAGAATGATGCTTTTACATTAAATTTTATTCAACTAGGTGATGTTGCCTATAGAGAAACGACTGAATATGAAATGTCATTTGTAAAAGGAGATCGCTGGAAGTTTGATGGTTATGAAATGGAACGACTTGATGAACCGTTAAATTTAACATTTGATGATTTAAAACATGCGTATGTTAATGTTGAAACGTTAGAGCGTTATGAAGGTACGTTAGTAGATGAATTCGAACATGAAGGTGACCCGTATTTAGTTATTAATTTCGGCCCACACGATCGAGCAATTAATTTACGTACAGGTGTCGACCGGCCTGATGTGTTGAATCAAATGTAGAAGCGCTAGGAATCCTAGCGCTTATTTCTTTATTTTATATAAATCTTTTACCATCGGAATTAAATGATAGAGGAGGACAATTGATAAAACAGCTGCCATCGCCCATGCACTATATTCAATTTCAGGTAAATCAGTACGGTTAATCGCAATACCTACAAGTGCCCAAATAAACACCATCGGATAAACTAAATCATTGTTTTGATACATAAACCAAATAGCCCAAACTGTCGACAACCAAATAAATAACACTGTCCAAGCTTCAGGTGTGAACAATAGGTGCAAGTGATGTGAGTGAAACACAACAGCAATATTAATAATCGTCGCCACTGAGATCCAAGCTAAATAAATCGAAAAAGGAACGCGCCACAATAACCAGAACGAATCTGATTTAAGACGGCGGTAAATAATGAGAAGGCTGTAAAATAACATTAACATGACAATGAGCGATAAGAAGAAGTATTCATAGTGGAAGAAAAATAACCAACTGACATTCAAAATGCAACTAATAATAAACCAAAGTCCAACTTCGTTTGTCACTTTTTGGCCTTGCGGGCTTACAAATAGCATGACGACCCAAATAATTAATAACAAATAAATGAATCCCCAAATCGAAAAAGCATAATCTGCAGGTGTAAATAAAATATTAAGCCTGTCCGAAATTTCTCCAGTCGTTTGATTGTTTAAAGGTAAAGCATTTGCTAAGTAATTCGTTAAAATTGTCAAACCGAGCACAACAGCATTGGCGATCGCTAACCATGTCGTCTGTTTCATCCCCGTCAACTCCTTAACACCATAGTGGTAAACTATATGCAAAAGTGGACGAGGTTATGTTTTTTAATCTGGATGGTGACTAGTGACAAACGTTCCTGCAATGATGTCATGGATTGAACGTCGATCATCACGCGTAGTTACGAGGTAAATACTGACAATTGTTAAAAGGCCAAGTGTTAATTGATACAAAATAACACCAATTACTTCGCGTAAAAACATTGTAGGAAATGTTAACTTACGATAACTAACTCGAGCAATTCTAATCGAGAGCACACGTTTGCCAATTGTATATCCCCTCCATAATAACGGGGTGAAAGTGAAATAAACAATGGCTATTACTTGTAAGTTTATAAGTACATGATTACCAAAGATTATATAAGCCATAATCGATGCGAAAACAAGTATTCCCCAGTCAATTAATAATGCAAAACTACGTTCAATTATTCCAACGGGGCTATCTGTTATACTGTTCAAGTCAAACACCCTTTTAATAGTCTTTAAGATTATCTATATTTTATCATAATATTGGAAGTAGATTGAATGAAGTTTTATAGCAGGAAAGGCAATGGGGATCAAACATAACTAAAGGAGTTTCTTTTTAGTTCATCAACAGGGAACTAAAAAGCACTCTCACTAAAAAAGGCAAATAGCTTTAAGCCATTCACCCTCTTTGTCTGATCATGTCTCGCTCATATAAAGAATCTTTTGTTGCACGACAAGCCGCTTTATTTAATTCTGATTTAGGACAGTTACCACAACAGTTACGGCTTTCATTGACTTCATAATAAAAGCAGCATGTCCGTCTGATTCGAACGGGTTCAGCATCAAGGGACACTAGCCGCTTGATTCCGTGGAAACGTTTAAGAGGCTGGAAAGATTCGTGAAATTGTTTTGCTTCTAATTCATATATTAAGAAGTGGAAGTCATGGTGGACGCGTGTCATGATTTTTTCATCTGTTTCTTCGCTTAATTTCACTTCATATAACCAATAGATATAGACTGCAATGTTTTCCCACAAAATCGGCTTTGGTACACGTGAAATAGATGAGACGGATTCGATTAAGGTAGCTATGTCACCAAATAATTGCTCTAAATACTGTGGTAATAACTTTTGACGCGACGTTTCGTCAATTGATGTTACAGCAAGGTCATCTAAATAAAGACTGGGAACCCATTTGTTATTTTTGACACGAGGGACAATATATTGATTAGACCAGTTAGCAGATAACCATTGATTATGTTTTGTTAAATTATAAAGTGTTGGGACGACAATTAAAAAGCCGATTCGTTTAATAAATTGTGAAGCTGCGATAAATAAATTGTCTGTATCAAAATCTACTTTAGCTTCTTCCAACACTTCACACAAAAACTGCTCATCACGAAGCTTTGACAGAGAAAACATGTTAGAATTCTGATCAGCTTCTATACGGAAATTTTCAACTAAATCATTTAATTGGTTGTTTGTTAACTGTTGTCTCATCATTATTAACACCTTTCATATGACGACCTTTACTATATGGGATGCATAATGGTGAACCACAAATAGGATCACACGTCACTTGACATTGCAAACCGAACACAGAATGAATGAGTTGTGGTGTAATAATCGTATCTGGATCACCTTGTTGAAAGACTTTTTTATCATGTATGGCCACGATGTGATCAGCGTAACGGCACGCAAGGTTTAAATCGTGTAAAACCATGATAATTGTACGATTCTCTTGTTCGTTTAAATCATGTAGTAAATCTAATATTTCAATTTGGTGTGTCATATCTAAATAGGTTGTCGGTTCATCTAAAAGGATCGTATCTGTATCTTGTGCTAACGTCATCGCAATCCATGCACGTTGACGTTGTCCGCCAGATAACGAGTCAACTTTACGATCAACTAAATCTTCAGTGCCTGTGACTCTAATGGCATAATTGACAGCTTCTTCATCTTCTTCTGTCCATTGTTTAAACCAATTTTGGTAAGGGTAACGCCCTTGTTTCACAAGTTGTAAAACAGTTAACCCTTCAGGTGCGACTGGTGATTGTGGTAATATCGCCAGATCTTTAGCGATTTTTTTCGTTGATGTATGAGCGATGTCATGACCGTTTAAAACGATCGAACCTTCTTTCGGTTTTAATAGTCGTGCGAGTGATTTTAATAATGTTGATTTACCACAACCGTTACTACCAATGAAAACCGTTATCTCACCTTTAGGAATGTGTAAATCCAAATCTTTTATTATATCTTCATCACCATAACCAAGTGTTAAAGTGTTAGTTGTGATCGCGTCCATAAAATTGTCCTCCTTTATCTAAAGGGCAGTCGGTTATTGATTACGACTGCGATAAAGCAAATAAATGAAATAAGGTGCACCGATTGCTGAAGTGAATACACCAGCAGGCACCTCCAGTGGCATGAATACCGTTCGTGCGATTAAATCAGCAATTAAGACGATGATACCACCGATTAAAGCTGATGCAGGAAGCAAGGAGCCGAAAGCTGACCCGACAAGTCTTCTAGCGATATGGGGGGCCATAAGCCCAACAAACCCAATGCCACCAGCAAATGCGACCGCGCCACCAGCTAAAGCAGAGCTTAATAAGAGTAATGTAAAGCGATCTTTTTGAACAAATCCGCCAGCATTAATCGATAAGTCTTGCCCAAGCTCTTGAATATTTAAACGTCTGACATAAATAAATAGAATGAAAATCATTCCTAATATCCAAGGCGTTATAGAAATTATTTCGTTCCAGTTTGTTCCATTCAAACTTCCCGTTAACCATATATTAGCTCTCGAAGCCGTGTAAATAGGACCTAATATCATAATCATCGTCGTAACCGCTTGAACCGCCATTGCAATGCCTACACCAATTAAAACTAGTCGAATTGGTGTGATCCCACCATTTTTCCAAGACAGAAAATAAACGATAAATCCTAAAGCAATAGCGCCAATAAAAGATGCAAGTGGTAGCCAGTGAATGCTTAAGGTTAAAGTATTACTTCGATCACTAAAAACTGCTAAAAAGATGACAGTTGTTAAAGCGGCTCCACCCGTTATACCGATGATATCGGGTGATGCTAGCGGATTGCGAATAATACCTTGTAAAATTGCACCAGATAATGCTAACGCCGCTCCAGCTAGTACTGCAAGTAGAATGCGTGGCATTCGAAATGATTGGACGACGAGATTTTCCATATCGCCACTTGAGTTAAATAAAGCTTTCACAACTTCAATCGGTGAAATTTGCATTTGTCCTATGCCAAGGCTAACAATCATTAAAACGATCGATATAAGCGTTAAGCTTGTAATTGTAATAAGCGATCTTTTATCAATTAAAAATGATATTTTATAAAAACGAAAAGGAATATGTTTATTCATGTATGCCCCTCCTTGCAATATAGATGAAGAAGGGAACGCCGATTAAAGCCGTTACGACTCCAACTGGTGCTTCTTGTGGAGCTATAACATAGCGAGCTCCAATGTCTGCCATAAGTAAAAGCATTGCGCCGAGTAAGCCGCTATAAGGAATAACCCAGCGATAATCGATTCCGACAAACCACCTTGCGACATGCGGAATGACAATGCCAATAAAACCGATTGGTCCAGCTATGGCAACTGTACCACCAGCTAGTAATACGACAATTAAAGCGCCGAATATTTTAATCAATATTGTACGTTGCCCAAGCCCTTTTGCTACGTCTTCGCCCATCGCTAGCACATTCATATGTTTACCGATTAAAAGGGACAATAGCCAACCAACAAGAAGATATGGGAGTAATCCAATTAATAAATCAAGGTCACGCCCTTGAATAGATCCCGCAAGCCAAAACAGTACTTGGTCTAAGGAGCGTTCATTTAAAGTTAGCATTCCTTGTGTTAAAGATGAAAACAAAGCCGCCATGGCAGCTCCTGCTAGAGTGATTTTAATCGGTGTTAAGCCATCACGTCCCATAGAACCGAGCACATAAACGATGATGGCTGCAATAGCAGCACCTGTAAATGCCAACCATGTAAACCCTTCAAGTGAAGTTACTCCAAAAAAGGTAACCCCTAGCACGACAAAAAAACTTGCCCCAGCATTGATCCCGAAAATGCTCGGTGAAGCTAGTGGATTATGTGTTAGTCCTTGCATAACTGCCCCAGCAATCGCTAAGCTTGCCCCAGCAGCTGCAGCAATTAAAGCTCTTGGAATTCTTGTATCTTGAATAATAATATGTTGATTTGAACCATCAAAACTGAAAAGAGAATTAATCACGTCTTGTGTTGAAACCTTCGTCAAGCCCAAAACTACACTTGACCACATAAGTAAGACGACAATGATGATTCCTAGAAAAATGCCACTTATTTTGAATGTATGATGTTTTAACATAAAAGAATGACCTTTCAACGTTGCAACTTTTTTATATCCTATATAAATGATATGATGATTGAGAACGATTGTCAATTAAACTTTGATAATCATTCTCAACTATTTTGTGGGAAAGTATTGACTTTTAAATTGAATGGTCGTAATATAAGCTTTGTTAATGATAATCATTTTCAATTAAACTAACTAGGAGGATACATAATGTTTAAAAGAACGTTATTATTTTCAAGCATTTTAGGTCTTGTCTTGTTCTTAGCAGCTTGTGGTTCAGAAAATAGTGAACCAGAAGAGGAGAACGGCGACACAAATGAAGCTACAGAGGAAACAACAGATACAGAAGAAAGCGCTGAAATTTACGAAGTGGAACACGCTATGGGCACAACCGAAATTGAAGGTACACCAGAAAATATCGTTGTGTTAACAAATCACGGAACAGAAGCGTTATTATCATTAGATATTATACCAACTGGTGCTGTCCAATCATGGGTAGGTGACCCTTGGTATGACCATATTGCAGATGATATGGAAGGTGTGAATGTTGTTGGTTTAGAAAACGATATTTCATTAGAAAGTATTGCTGAACTTGAACCAGACTTAATCTTAGGCAATAAAATGCGTCAAGAAGAGCACTATGAAGCATTATCAGCAATAGCACCGACAGTATTTGAAGAAACGTTACGCGGTGATTGGAAAATCAACTTTGAATTAATCGCAGAAGCAGTGAATAAGGAAGAAGAAGGTCAAGAAGTATTAGACAATTATCAAGAGCGTATAGATGGTTTAAGTGACTCATTAGGTGACCGTTTAGACACGGAAGTATCATTAATCCGTTTTATGTCAGGTGACGTTCGTATTTACTATAATGATTCATTCCCAGGAATTATTTTAGATGAAATTGGATTGGCACGCCCAGAATCACAAGATGTTGATGATTTTGCTGCAACGGGTGTGACAAAAGAACGCATCGATGAAATGGAAGGTGACGTCATTTTCTACTTCACCTATGAAACGGGTGATGGAGAAGGTTCAGATGTTGAAGAAGAGTGGACTGAAGACGCATTATGGAACAACTTAGAAGCTGTACAGCAAGACAACGCTTATAAAGTGAATGACACGATTTGGAATACAGCAGGTGGCGTCAAAGCTGCAAATATAATGTTAGATGATCTAGAAGAACAATTGTTGGATCAATAAGTGACTATTTGCTTTACCCCCTTTAGTAAATAGATAGAAAACGCTGGTCAAGTGGTAGACCAGCGTTTTTTTTGTTTATAAAATCTAAGCAGATGACGAGCACATTTTCATCAAATCTGTTATAATTACTTTGAATTCAAGATATTCTTGTGATGGAGGTCGTTCAATGGAAGGGTTAAAAGGTTTACACCACATTACTGCCATTACGAGCAGTGCAGAGAAGAATTATGAATTTTTCACGTATGTACTAGGCATGCGTTTAGTCAAAAAGACAGTTAACCAAGATGACATTCAGACGTATCATTTATTTTTCGCAGATGACAAAGGAAGTGCAGGAACAGATATGACGTTCTTTGACTTTCCAGGCATTCCTAAAGGCAGTCACGGAACAGATGAGATTTTTAGGTCATCTTTTCGCGTACCGAGTGATGCAGCGCTTGACTACTGGGTGAAGCGCTTCGACCGATTAGATGTGAAGCATGAAGGTATTCAAGACTTATTCGGTAAAAAAGTATTGCCGTTTGTTGATTTCGATGACCAACAATACCAACTTGTTTCAGATGAACATGACGAAGGTGTCGCATCTGGAACACCATGGCAAGATGGGCCAATACCACTTGAGTATGCGATTACTGGCTTAGGGCCGTTACACATTCGTGTATCTGAATTCGATCGTATGAAAATGATTTTAGAACGTGTTTACGTGTTTAAAGAAGTTGACCAAAACGATTCACTTTATCTTTTTGAAGTCGGTGAAGGTGGAAATGGGGCACAAGTGATTATTGAGCATAACAACCAACTCCCGCAAGCTCGTCAAGGCTATGGAACGGTTCACCACGCAGCCTTCCGTGTTGCTGATGAAACTGAGTTGATGAAATGGGTAGACTGGTATTCGAATATTAAGTTGCCGAATTCAGGGGTCGTCGATCGATTCTACTTCCAGTCTTTATATGCACGTGTTGCTCCGCAAATTTTATTCGAATTGGCAACAGACGGTCCAGGCTTCATGGGTGACGAACCATACGAAACACTTGGTGAAAATCTCGCCTTACCACCATTTTTAGAAAACCAGCGCGAACAAATCGAACAAAAAGTCCGCCACATTGATACGGTTCGAAGCACGAAAACAATTGAAAAAGAATACGAATAACTTTTAAAGACCAATTCAATTCGAGTTGGTCTTTTTTTATGTAAATTTGGCAACAATGATAATGGACGTTTAAAAAGGGGAAATGTTTATGGATATGATTCTATTCTTCTTAATTATGATTTTTCATATATGTTTGTTTATTGTTGCGATTGGATTAGCCTACCGTAACGGTTGGTTCGTTGTGTCTAATGTGATTATTTTAGTTCTTCTAGCACTTATTTATGACAACAGTTTGTTGGCTTTTGGCAAGTTTTTCGGAGAGGGAGCACAGCTCGAATTTTATAATGAAATTCGTTTTTGGCTTCATGCCTTAATTACACCACTCTTGTTATTATACGCTTGGGATACGATTAAGCGAGCTGGCTTGAAATGGGCGAATTGGCGCTCTGTCACATGGTTTGTGTTAGGTTTGACGTTATTTTTAATCATTTATGAAATCGTTAGTGAAGTGTGGGGGATGACGTTAAAGCCTTACATGCATAATGGTGTGTTAGCCTACACAAAAGTCGGAAGTGAATCAGGTATGCCGCTAATGATTATGATCGTGACGATTGCTTTGCTTCTGGCATCCATTTATGTCGGCCGCTTGCAAAATTGGTTTTGGTACTTCACAGGCGTCTTTTTCATGACAGCAGGCATGGCCGCGCCACCACCAGTCGAGACAGGTGTCTATGATAACTTCTTAGAGCTTGTTTTAATGTTTTCATTAACGACGACTAAAGCGTTTCAGGATCAGTATGATAGGAGGAGGTGAAGGCAGTTGGAGGGAAGATAGCCACTGCAACCATAACTCCCACCATTTTAATACATACTCCTCACCATTAAGGGAAAATTATAGGTGGAGGAGATGATGGAATGAATCAGTCAATAGTTAAACTTATTTTAGTTATGGCAGGGGTTTGGCTTGTCGTATCACTACTAAGGAGAAGCCGTTTGCGTAAAATGGTGCCAACTTCGATGCTCGTCCCAGTCCTATTTCGAGTGTTCGCTTACATAGGCGAAAGGTCTAGTTCTTTTAACGTAAGTGATTGGGCAGCGAGAACGTGGCCAAGTATGCGTGTGAAGGTGGAGCCTATTGCAACTGGCCTTTTAATCGGTGGGAAGAGATTGTACGGACAAGCTATAAAGTTATTCCCTTTACATGCGCTCATTGAACTCATGCACCCTGTGTTAAGAGAGTGGGAGAAAGCGAAAGTACGCATGCGCTAAAACAACGGCCGAATTGGTCGTTGTTTTTTTCTGTTTCAAAATTTGATGAGCATATTTTGTCTCCATTCTAATAAGGTGAAGTGAGTGTATTTTATTGGAAGTATGGAGGGGTTCAATGGAGTTGATCGGGTTTTTACTGTTTTTGATACCGCTTTTAGTCGTAGCGGCGATTGTTGGTTTGTTATGGTGGGTCTGGATGAAGCTTCGCTACCGAACGGCGAAGTCGAATGAAGCACTTATAATTGCGGGTCCACGACTTGGTAATCCGAGTAAGGAGACGAATATTTTCACCGATGAAGAAGGGCGATCGATGAAAATTATCCGTGGTGGTGGACATTTATTGAAGATGCACCAGACGGCGACACCAGTTGATTTAACAGCGTTCCAACTGAAAATTACAACACCACGCGTTTACACCAATGGTGGGGTGCCGATTATCGCCGATGCTGTCGCAATGGTGAAAGTCGCAGATACTCTACGTGGAATTGCGATTTACGCCGAGCAATTTTTAGGAAAAAAGCCGAAAGAAATTCAAGCAGAAATCTCAGAAGTGTTAAATGCAAACTTACGTGCGATTTTATCTAAAATGACAGTCGAAGGTATTAATGAAGATCGCGAGGAGTTTAATAAACAAGTAACTAAAGTTGCCCAACGTCAGTTAGATGAGATGGGCTTTAAAATTACATCACTCGGCTTGCAAGACCTCCGCGATGCTGATCCGGAAAATGGTTACTTAGAAAACTTAGGTAAACCTCGTATCGCTCAAATTCGTAAAAAAGCTGAGTTGGCTGAGTCTGATGCTGATAAAGAAACGAGGATTCACCGTGCTAACAACGACCAAGAAGCTAAAGAACAAGAATTCGAACGTCAAATTGAGATTGCTGAGTCGAAGAAGGAAAAAGATTTAAATGACGCATCAATTAAAGAAGAAACCGAACGAGCACGCGCGAAGTCCGAGCAGTCTTATCAGTTAGAAAAAGCACGCCTTGATAAAGAAGTACAAGAACATGAGTTGAAAGTCCATGCTCAAAAGAAAGAAGAACATTTGCGATTGCAACATATGGAGCGCGAACGTCTAGTGCAGTTGGAACATGAAGAAGCGAAAGTCCGTCAAGCCAAGGCCGACGCTGAATACTACGAAGTTACCAAACAAGCAGAAGCCGAAGCAAAGAAAGCTCAAATTGACGGGGAAACACGAGCAAAAATTAAACGCGAAGCCGGTCTGTCAGAAGCTGAAGTCATTCGCAAAAAAGGTGAAGCCGAAGCAGAGTCGAAGAGGTTACTCGCTGAAGCAATCTCCAAACATGGAGAAGTCGTTATTGTTGAAAAGCTGATCGAGATGTTACCTGAATATGCGAAAGAAATCGCCAAGCCTCTATCCAATATAGAGTCAGTCAAAGTCATAGACACTGGCGGTGGTGGCCAAGGTGGTGTTTCAACTTACGGCCAATCCATTACCAACACCATGACCCAAATCCAAGAGCCTTTAAAAGAGCTGACAGGCCTAGATGTCAATCAACTTTTAACCGACCTAGTAAACCGCGGCAATACACATACAGTCGTGCGGGCGGAAGAAACGCGTGATGATGAAGAACAAAGTGAGCAGGTGGATGATGAGAGGTAATTACCGAATAGCGGGTGATTAATACTGAATGGAGCGGATCATTACCGAATAGCGGGT
>NZ_AKIF01000100.1 GCF_000269905.1 Alkalibacillus haloalkaliphilus C5 | reverse complement strand
ATGTGGGGCTAATATTCATGGAAGAAGATGAATCTTTCACTGCTGTAGAGCACGAACTATCTGAAGTTAGCCTAAGTGGAGATGGTTTATATGCCAGCGGTACTATAGAGCTTGAACCTAGTCAAGCTATGGTTGCCGAAGGAAGAGAACTTGACAATGGATTGGTTGATTTTGAGATAGGTTGTGAACAGTAATGTAATTAGAAAACAAAATTAGTTTTTAAAAGTTATGCAGTAGAAAGATACCAGAACCATTTCGATTAGGCATTTCATCAAACATCCTTACATTGGGCGACCGACGAATCCGTTTTAAATTAAATGTCCCTCAGCTATTATGCTGAGGGATCGCTTTATTGAGTTACAACTTTTTTAGCTAAGTCGATAAACTCTTCTTTAAGTTGCTTGCTGTTCGTTTTGTTTGAACACGCTCTCCCCTCCTGTTAATGGATTCACAGTTTAGTCGATTGACAACCTAAAAAGTTGCGTATCATTTTATAAAATTTATCTATACTAATGAAAAAATTTCATTAAACCCCACATTACCTAATTTAAACTAATACCTATGATATCTATAGGGGAGTTGTTTTATAGTATATGAGTAGTCACACACTAAATGGTGCATTCTAAGGGTAATACATTATAATGAGGGAATAACCATGCAGAAGAAAATCCTTATCTTGTCAGAACCATTTGGATTAGGTCACACAAAGGTCGCTGAAGGAATCGCGCAAAGAATTTCTATGTATGATTCTTCAATCGATATAAAAATTATGGAATTAGGAAACGTACTGAAACCATTTATTACTTCTGTGTTTGTCCACTCCTATCAGAGGTTGAGCACTCAGTTACCCGCTTTATGGCGAAAGCTTTATCATTTTCAACAGCATCAACCTGTATCTGTGTCATTACAAAATTTTATATATCAACTATTTCATCGTAAAATTGAAGATGTTCTTGAACAATATAAGCCAGATCTAGTCATTTGTACACATCCATTTTGCAGCTCGACGGTTGCAAGAAAAAAAAGATTAGGCTTTAAAGTTAAACAATGTACCATTTTAACAGACTGCTATGCACATGGGATTTGGGTTCAACCTGAAGTTGACCTTTATATTGTGCCAAATCAAGATGTGAAGGATCAAATGATGAAGATGGGAATACAATCAGATCGTATTATAGTGACAGGAATTCCTGTTGACCCTAGATTTTCTGCCAATGAAAACAAGCATCAGGTTAGAAAAGATTTGAACCTAAAGGAGCTACCAACCGCTCTCATTATGGGCGGTGGATTAGGCTTAGGCGGTATTCCGGAAATCGCAAAAACCGTATCAAAATGGAAAGAAAAACTACAGATCGTCATTTGTACAGGGAAAAATGATAAATTAAAGAATTCTCTGTTGAACAATGAGGATTTCCAACATTCAAACATTCATATCTTAGGCTACATCGATAATGTCGACAAGTGGATGGAAGCTTCTGATTTACTCATTACAAAGCCGGGTGGATTAACGTGTTTTGAGGCGATCTTCAAAGGGGTTCCTTTACTTATATACCAACCACTTTTCGGACATGAAGAAGAGAATTGCGAGTTCTTCGTCAAGCATGATTTAGCCATAAAATTATCAGATGACTATATGATCGATGATTATATTTACAAACTACTTTATGAACCAGAAGACCTCAACACGATACGCCAGAAAATGGAACAATTCCAACAAAAAATGGATCCTCAAAGAAGTGTAAAAAACATTGTAGAGTTTCTATATCAATAAGCTTGATTCAATTGTTTATTTGATTTATTTAAAATGTATTCTAGAATCAAAACAACCTCCCCACTTCTAAAAATGGGGAGGTTTTTCGTGCAATCCTTATTCATCAACCGGTTCTGTGTCTTCTGTCAACAGCTGTAAAACATAATCCTTCAAATCAACCATACGAATATATTCGGGGGTTTGTTCTGTACCAGATATAATCATTGAAGCCATAAGGTCATTTTTATGAAGCCCACCATGTTCTCCACCATCTTCGTGAATGGTAATACCTTCTGTTCGAAAAGAATGTCCTGGTTTAGCAGCTAATATAAGTTTAGGTGTGTCATGGCTATTTAAGGCAGTACTTAAATGGTTAAGAACATCAGGATAATCAGAATACGTAACTTCATCTTCACTCATTTCTAAATCTAAAATATCCCCATTCCCTACAATCGACCAATGTTTATTATAAGGGTCAAGCCATTCACCGTCCTTCTTAAAACGTAGCGAACCTTCATGGTTTGGACTGATTACTTGAACCTCATCACCTTCTTGCCAAGCAGCTAAATCAATTTTGGGCTCTTGTAAAGCGTGTTCTGCCAATTCAGGAAGAAGACCAGCATTATGCACATCATACACATAAACCGAGCGCTGATTAACCCCAAACGCAATATCACTTTGACTGACCGATTCACCTAATTCAGCAACACTATAATCAGCATACAATCTTTCTAGATCAATCGCGATGTCTTCTTCTTTTTCTAGCATTTGGTCTTGTCCATGGTCACCAAATACGATGAAAATATTTTCATCTAATGCTTCATCCCAGCTATCATAGCTGTTTAATATATCTTGCAAATAATCTTCTGCACTTTGAAGTCCATCAGTATACCTTGGACTGTTCTTATGCGTTTCTCGGTCATTTTCTGGGAAAAATATGAATAAGAAGTCTGGCTGGTCATCTTGTTCGATTAATTGTTGAACAACTTCCATTGAATATTGATCTTGCAATCCAATACGGTTAAGCAACCCATCCGATAATTCTTCTTCATCTTCTAAAATCTCTGGGTTCGTAACACGTCCTAGGGCTAGAACATTAGGCCCTTTTGTTTCAATTGTTTCAGGTAAATCCGACACTTCATCCAAATGTAAAGGAACGTTTAGTTGATGAGGATGGTGACCACGATAAACAATCGAATTAATAGAGCCTGTAGTTAACCCTTCTTCATCTAACTCTTCAAAGATTGTCGTGACATCTTCACTTAAATGCTCATTATTTAAATTATATAAGACATCATAAGCGGATTGTGAAAAGTCATTTTTCACCCAAAACTGCCATGTCGTCCCGTAGTTTACGATACGATCTTCTTCCTCGTTATACCAAGAAAGGCCAGGGACTCGATGTTGATCAGGCATTTCCCCTGTCAGTATAGAACTTTCTATTGTAACTGACATGCTCGGAGCTGGCGAAATTAAGTCTGGATAATATTGACCATTTTCTGTTAAAAATTGAAGAGCAGGCGCTTCTCCTTCTTCAATAACATGATTTAAAGTATGATCCATCATCGAATCAATCATAACCATGACGACCTTTTTATCAGAAAATGAACTATCCACTTGTTCTTGGTACTTCTCATTCTCAGAAGATTGATCATTTTGACAACCTGACATTGTAAAACTAAACAACACTAATAAGTGAAAAATAATAAAGGATCTGTTCACTTTGATCAGCCTCTCTAGTACACTGCTTTATTGTTGGGGTTAAACAGTATTTTTCCCTTATTTAATAGGACTACTCTTATTCAAGCTGATTATATTTCTACTAGCATTAAATAAAAATCACCTACAGACCCTTCTTTATATAAATTTGTGAACGACGTCGAGTAATTGTATATTGTTGCTTCCATGTTTATTTGCACATCTGGTACTGATACTCGGAAATCATTTTTATACAGTAGCGTTGTCACATCATGATAATCTTCGTGTTTCACTTTAAAACTAAACTTTATTAACCGTTTTACTTCAGCGGCAATATAAATTTGACTAGACTCAAAATCCTCTGTTGTTATTAAATAACCATTTATATAAATGTTCATATAAACCCTCCTATAAAATAAACCTCCAGCTAACTGCTGAAGGGTTTTCTTTACCTTAATAATTCAATAAATCTTGTTCATTTTCAACAATGACGATTTGAGCACATTCTGTCTAACATCTTTATTTTAGAAGTGTTGGTGGATAATTCATTACTATTGCTATACAATAGTATTAAATTTCCTTTTTACCAAATTATTGAAAGGATTGATGATTATGACGACGATTGGTTGGCTAGCTCTTATTATTTTATTACTTGTCATCTTTTCAGTTACGATCATTCTGTTTATCCGACCACCACACAACCCAACTCTTGTCCATGCATTATCGATCACACCTTTAATTGCAGGTGTCCTATTTGCGTTTACGTTACCTAATTCACTCATTTTCACTGATGAAAGTGTAGCGTCATTTGTTAATATCATTGTACCTTTAGGCTGTATTATCGCTGCTTTTCCACTGGTCATTAGGGCAAATCGAATGATAAGAGCGACTTAAAAAGAGGCTGATCTTAACAGCCTCTTTCAACCTCTTAATAATGACTTAATTCATCTTCTAACGCTTTTTTCTCTGTTATATCCACACAAGAACCAATCACTTCAATCACTTCACCATTCTCAATAATTGGCCTTAACTTCGCAATGTAGTATATACCATTAAACTCAGCTTCATAACTCGCATCTTGACCTTCCCAAGCTTGAGTATAGTATTTTTCCTTTGCTTTAGCTTGTTTAGTCGGAACAAAATCATATAACGTTTGCCCAACAACATCATTAGGGGTTAAACCGAGCTTTCGAACTAATTCTCCTTCACACAATGTATGAACATATCCACGACTCGTTTTAATAAACTTAAGTGTCATACCTTGTTGTTGACTTAATGTATTTTTCAAGTCTCGTTGTAGTTGTTTTAGTTCCAGTTCTGCTTTCTTTCTCCTCGTAATGTCACGAGAAACGATAATAATGTGTGAGATAGAACCATCTTTATTTAATACGGGGTTGCCATGGGCCTCTACCCAGATTTCTTTACCTTTAGCATCCTTCAGTCTTGCTTCAACATAACGGGACTCTTTCATTTTAAAAAGATATTTAAATTCTTCTTGCACATGTTCAATATCTTTTTTAGCAATAAAATTAAAAATTAATTGCCCTTCCATTTGAGAACGGTCATAACCGAGCAGTTTATTATTAGACGTTGATGCATATTCAATGATTCCTTCACTACTTACAGAGACCAAGAAATCAGACATGTTTTCAGTAATCAATCGGTATTTTTGTTCACTATCAATTAAAGCTTTCTCTAGGCTTTTTTGTTTTGTCATATCTTTAATGACACTATATACACCAACAACTCGCTCTCCTAAACGCATTGGAAAGCAATTGACATTACATGAAACGTAACCACCTTCTTTATGAATGAGTTGAATATCAACTGGGTCTGGTTCTCCACCCAATACAACTGTTTCAAAATGTTCCCTCGTTCTCTCAGCATCATCTGGGTGGACGTGTACATCGAGTTCTTTATTCAAGACTTCATGTTGTTCGAAGCCTAGTATTTTTGCCACAGCTGGATTTACACTTAATATTTTACCAGTCAAGCTAAACGAACAGACTAAGTCTGGGTTTTGTTCAAACAACGACTTAAAGCGATGGTCGTGTATTTGTGCTGACCTTAAGTTCACCTTCTCTTCCAATCGGTAAATCATTTCGATCGCTTTAGATTCATAGTGTGTTATATTTGCTTCGAATTCATTTGATAACATTGGTTTACTAAACACGAACCCTTGTGCTATTGAGCAATGATGCAACGCTAAAAAAGTAACAACTTCTTCAGTCTCAACACCTTCAGCTATAATTTGCAAATCTAAGTTGTGACACATTTGAATAATGTTTTTAACGATTGTTGAGTCTTTATGACTGTAAGGAATATCACTCATAAAAGAACGATCTAACTTTACTGTCGTAATCGGTAAATCACGCATATAAACTAAAGTTGAATTTCCTTTACCGAAATCATCAATCGCTACTCTCACACCTGTATTTGAGATTTTTTTCAATGTATATATTACGTTTGAAACATCACTCATTACGGCGTTTTCGGTAATTTCAAGTTCTAAATAATGTGCTGAAAGTCCAGTTTCTTCCAATGTATCCATAATGATTTCGTAAAGTTCATTTTGTTCAAAATCAAGTGGTGAAATATTAACAGAGATGACCGCTTTTTGTAAGCCTTCGTCATGCCACTGTTTATTTTGTTTACATGACTCTTTTAGTACCCATTTCGTGATATCAGTAATCGCACCCGTTTTTTCGGCCATAGGAATGAAGTCCGCCGGTGAAACCCAACCTTTTGTAGGATGTTCCCAACGAAGTAATGCTTCGATCCCAACAACTTCTCCTGTTGTTAAACTGATTTGTGCTGATAGGCCAACTTAAATTCTTCATTCTTTATAGCAGACAAAAAATCTTGTCGCTCAAATACTTGATCACTCATTATGCCACTCCTTAAACACATCAAACAGCTGCATTTTTAGTATAATAATTCCTGTAAATCTCTTCAGGACCTTATACCCTCATTATTAAAGAGGGAAACTCTTTGGATTAATAAAAAAGTTAAGCCACCATTTATTAGTAGCTTAACCATTATATCGGACAAATCCTTCTTATATTTAGCATTTAGTCTAACTCTTTATTATGGGATTCTTTCTACACCTGAGTCTCTTAAATGTACATCCACTTTAATTTCTTGTAGTGTATCTTCACCTAGTTCAATGTCCTCATCTATGTCCTTCCATTTTCGAGGGTTTTGCCTAAATAATTCATAAGAAAAACTATACACATCAGCTTCTAATTCCAATGCTTTGTTAAATGTATTTCGAACGTTTTCTTTTATAGTCCTTTCAGCAGAAGCAAGTATTTGTTCTTCTGTAACATCATTCAACATTTCGATCAACCTGCCTTCTACTTCTATCTCAATATTAAAAGTAACAGGCTGAGCATTCTCATTCGGAACCATTTTAACTTCTTTCACTCTAAAAACAGCTAACCCGCTCGGTTCTAAATCGTCATTGTAAACGACAATCGGACTTCTTCTTGTCTCTTCTTGAATCCACCTGACACCTAACATTTCGTCATCTTTTAAAATGCCGTAGTACTGTTTACCTTGAACTAACGAAACAGCGTTGACTGATAAGTTTCTTTTCGCCCCTTTCTCATCAACCCAACGGTCATCTTCTATACCAATAACCGGTAACAACACTGTACGCCCTGGTTCATTACGATTAGCATTGAACTCATTATATATTATCGGACTTATATAAGAACTTTGAGCATGGCTCTCTTTCGGATCTCCAAAATATGAGAAAATAACATTTAAATCCATAATCGGAAATGTATTTAATAATACTTCTAATGGTTCTTCTGTAGCAAACATCCATAAGTTCGGTCTTATTTCGTAGAAACGTGATAATACATCAAGTGCCCCTTCAATATCGTTATTTAATGCTTCTTCCGTAAAAACGATACTTGATAAATGGCCCCAAAACATTCGACGCTGTGCTGCAGGATACAAGTCATGTACAGCATCGACAATTGTTTCGCCTTGCCCTTTTCCGACAATAGCTTGTAACCCTTCTCCACCTTGATCACCGCCAGCACTGGGTAAGGCTTGAAAGTTAAAGACTTGTGCATAGATTTCATACTGATCGTCTTGATAATCTAATCCAATCGAATGCAAATAATACATATCTTCAATTTCATCCGAATCCCAACACCCTGACAACAAAACTAATAACATTACAATTAATAATCGCTTATTCATTCTGGTGTATTCCCTCGATCCGCATCCTTTACATCTAACATCGTCGGCCTATTCTTTTTTAACTTTTCTGGTGGATGAATAACAGCTTTTACTGCACCTCTTAAGTTAAATGGTGCAATGGGTGCTAAATATGGCATATTAAATGACCTCAAGTTTGCCATATAAATTAAAAGTAAGAAACTAGCAACAAAAAAGCCATATAAACCAGTAAAAGAAGCAATCACTAACACAAAAATCCGTAATAAACTGACGACACCAGACAATGATTGATTAGCGATTGTAAATGTTGCAACAGTAGAAGTAGCTACCATTACTACATTTGCTGGACTTGTAATCCCTGCACGAATTGCAGCATCACCAATAATTAATCCACCAACGACACCAAGGATTTGACCAACATTAAATGGGAGTCTCAAACCGGCTTCTTTTAACAAATCAAACAATAAAACGAGCAACAAAGCTTCTACAGGTGTTGGGAGCGGAACTCCTTGCCTCGCTTGTGAAGCACTTGATAAGAAGACTAATGGGATTTGGTCTTGGTGAAAAGCTGCAAGCGCAACCCAAAAGCCAGGTAACAAAATTCCGATGATTAACCCAGCTAATCGCATAAGACGTTCAAACGAGTTAAAAAACCACGGATAAACTTGGTCTTCACCAGTTTTTAAAATATAAGGTAAGTTTACAGGTGCTGTAAGGGCTACTGGAGAGCCATCAATGAACAACACAAAACGACCCATTAACAAACTTGTGACCGCAAAATCTGGTCGACCCGTATAATGATACATAGGCAATATTCGTAATGGCGTTTCATGAATAAGCTCTTCCAATTGATTCGTATTCACTAAAGCATCAATATCTAAGTTTTTAAGTAACGACCTAATGTGGTTAATCGTTTCTTCACGTGCTATATCATTGACAAATAATAACCCAACTGGTGTTTTAGAACGTTCACCGACCGTAAACGTTTCATAAACTAACGAATTAGTTTTAAGCCGTTTTCGAATTAGTGCTACATTAATTTCCATTGATTCAACAAAGCCATCACGTGGACCTCTTACTGTTACTTCAGCACTTGTTTCCTCTGTTTGCCTTGCAGGAGGACTAGCTAAATCATATAGATAGTTTATTTGATTTTCATACAAGTGGATTATAAGCTCACCAGAATATACTTTTTCTATTATATCTTCTTCCTTATCTACACGTTTGTGAGACATTTTATGAAAATTTTCAATTGCTTCAGTAGCTGTTTTAAATGGCGAGTCTATAAAATGACTTTTTATTGTCGGAAGAAACTCTTCATTTAAAAACTGTTCGTCACATAAACCTTCACAATAAATAAACAATAATTTATTTCCTTTAATGGTTAGGTCATAAGTTTGTACGTCTTCAGAATCTTTGAAGAGGTCTTTAAGTTTTTGGGAATCAAGCTGTGAATTCATGAAGATCCCTTCCCCTTTCCTTTAATCATCACAATGATTAGGAGAACAAATGATAATGTCGTAATAAAGATTAAGTTAAATGGTAAATAAAAATTTTTTAAAAAAGAGACAAAAAGCATGTCATTAATCGGTAGCATTGTAATTGTCAACACAAATAAACAAATAATCGGTAATATAATTTTTCGCTTTTTAACTTGATTAATACGTAATATCTCCATTAACATAAATAAACTTAACGAGATCCTGATTAACCCACCCGATAACCATTGATAAACTGAGAAAAAATCTAAATGCTCAATGTATCGTCCAATCGTAACTAGTTGCCATTGTGAATAAGCAGGAAAGCGTTGTTTCATCGCAACTTCAGGTCCAAAAGCCGCAATTCCTCCCATAACTGGACCTAATCCGAGCATCATTAAGACAGCTGTCGTAATTAAAATACCACTATAACGAATTTTCGTCTTAATTCTATGTTGGATAAAAACAATAATAAAGACTTCTACCATACAAGCTGTTGTAAAGATCATCCCCATTAACATAGGATGGAACCCATCAATTAAAACCGGGAATAACAGAGAATAATTTTTATTTTGCAAGTTTGATGTTGCAACGAAGAACCCTAAAAAAATAATGATTGGAAGTAATATAGTATTAACTATTACAATCGTTCGAATACTCATTGAAGCTAAATATAAACAAATGAACAGAAACATTATAAGTAATATCAATTTTGGCGTATTCGGTAAATACGTAATACTCGTCCAAATCGTTAAATCATATAGCGTCACGATCGTCGTCAGTAATAAAAATAGACTTATAAAGGCAACAATCGGATATACAATCCACTTCGATATTCGATCTTGCATCCATTTAATAATGTGTTCTTGGTTCGTTTTCTTCGCAATATATGGAATGATATATACCCATGGAATTAACGCAATAAAAGTTCCGATAATACTAAGCCATGCATCTCGTCCTGCTGCTTCATATAATGCTGGAATCATAATAACGTGATTCAAGAGACCCACTGATGTCACAAGCAGCAATAAAGCATAAATAAAATTGATCCGCTCATTTTTCATTTAGTTCACCTTCTAAATATGACCCTAAGTTTAGAATTAGACGTTATGATGGCATTTATACGCAGACCGACTAATAATAGGAAAATAAAAAAAAGAATGGATTTTCTCGTAAAAGAAAACCCATTCTCATATTAGTTAAACGCCTCGCTTATTGCCCCAAACTAATGTATGAAGTTGAGGTAAAACACGAACGTTATTGAGTTCATCATCTTGTACAACTCGATCAATTAATTGTTCATATTGGTTAAGTAAAGTACTCGTTAAATTGTCAATGTCTTCACCGTGAACATCACGGTTTCCTACTTGAAGGTAAAGTGGAATTTGAGGATAACGCTCTTTAACCCCTTTTGCGTATTGATAATCCGCTTCATCAAATATAACGACTTTCAAACTCGTTTGTTCTAATCGATTTAATTCTGTTAGATTATGAATAATGCGATCTAGTATGGCAAAGTCTGTGTTCATATTTGAACTTGGTGGCTTTGGAGAAATCGTCAAGTCATCGATTTGTGTAAACCAATCTTGCCAACGACTTCCTTGTGTTTCTAAAGCAACTTCGATTTCATTTTGCTTTAGTAGGCTAATTAACTCATTTAAATTTTTCAATAAAGCAGGGTTACCACCTGAAATCGTCACGTGATTAAAACGATCTCCACCGATTGCTTTAAGTCTTCTCCAAACTTCTTCAGCTGTCATT
>NZ_AKIF01000099.1 GCF_000269905.1 Alkalibacillus haloalkaliphilus C5 | reverse complement strand
GAGCGCTGATAAATTTTTGTGAACGCTGATAAGTTCAGTCCGAGCGCTGATAAAATATTTGAACACTGCCCCCCATCCCCTCAACAACACAAAAGATCCAAGTGAAGTCATTATACCTCACTTGGATCTTCTCTTACATTAGTAAGAAAACGATCAATTGTATTTAGGACATCTTTTTGCTCGTCAAAAACGAGTGAAAAATGGTTGGCATTTGTCATTAACACATTAATTCGTGGAACAGTCTTCTCTAATTCAGCAAATGACTCGTTGAAAAAAAGCGGTCTGCCTGCCCCCATGTGACCCAACGCTTTAACTAAAAGAACGGGAACTGTAATGTGTGGCAATACTTCTTCGTGATGGAATTCAAAAAAGCTATCGAAGTCTTGTTCCATCACTTCAACTTTTGAACGGTGACGCACTAACTTTTCACCGACCACTTCTGTTTCATACCTTGCAATCTCTTCTAACTGTTGTGACCAGTTAACACCTAACTTTTCATACGCACATTTTGTAAAATCAATATAATCAGCTTTGGACTGGTAAACTTTTTCTAGCCGTTTTAGTGACGGTAAAATGAGATCTATTTGACCGAGATCAGCAACTCCTGCACCATCTAGCAAAATGAGCGATCGAACGCGGCTACTTAGAGCTGTCACTTTCGCACAAATATAACCACCGATTGAGTATCCGACTAATGTGATCTCTTTAAGATTTAACGAAATTATTAAGTCGATTAAATCACCTACATGATGGTCAATCGAAGTGTGATGATCGGCTTCATCACTTAACCCTCGTCCTCGCAAGTCATAACTAATGACACGATGATTGTTAGATAAAAACTCTTGGTAGTATGTCATTTGCTTATGATTACCAGTTAAACCGTGAACTAAAATAACAACATGTTCTCCTTCGCCCCGCTCACATACACAAATCTTTTTACCGTTAGTTAATTTAACATGACGTTCCAATTCAAACACCTCAGCTTTTAATTCAATTCCCCTACTTGATAAATTGTGTAGATGACTTTGCCTGCCATGTGCTTTCCACGGGATACAAACAAACGATTGTTCAACCATTGGTATTGGTTAGAAGCCGTTTCGAAAATCGGCGCCGTATGAAAATAGTACTCATCAATCGGCACTTCATCACCATCATCTAACCTTTTAATAACTGAACGGTCACCTGTCCGTATTCCTCGGTAAGACATCATAATTAACTGTTTATCATTCGTTTCTAACAAAATACGTACGTCTTGAATCACCGTGCCATCATCGCGGACGGTAATCCAATCATCACCACCTGGAACGACATTGCCTTGAAGCCTTTCTCCTTTAAAAGCACCACCTGTCACACGAATCACTCGCCGGTTTCCAACGGGTGTTTTACCTGGTAAGTGCGGACTTTCCACCGTTAACTCTAAATCAAACAAATGAACTAAGTCTGGTTTTGGTAACAATGGCATATTTACGCCTCATCCCCCTTTACAACTGAACGCTATTTGAGGTTATTGTAAACACTAGCAATTGCTTACTTCTCTATCACTACATCCTATGTCCTATATGAAAAAATAGAACTAGAATATTTTTACAAAAATAGAGCGCTAGAGTATGTAGAATGCCTTTAAAACACAAAAAATCCCTAACGCCTTAATCGACGTTAGGGAAGATCATAACCCATTATTTTGGAACGATTTTTGAAAACTGACCACAGTAATAACCTAAAGGTTTCCCTTCATCATAGTCATAATTCTCAACTTCACCTATAAATAACACGTGATCACCGCCATCATACTCAGCCCAAGGTGCACACTCAATATGCGCCAAACTATCTTTAACTCGCTGACCACCTTCAGAACGCTCCCATTCAAATGGTGGCTCTTCATTCGGCTTACCAGCGAAATGAATTGCCGTATCTTGTTGGTCTTCTTTTAAAACATTGACGATAAAATGATTGCCACGTATTTTTTCTAAAGCTCTCGTATTCCGGTCAACTGAAACTAATACTAATGGCGGCTCTAATGAAACAGAAGTAAATGAGTTTACTGTAAAACCGTGTGTCTCTCCGTCTGCTTCACATGTGACGACTGTGACACCTGTTGCAAACTTCCCCATGCAATTACGAAAATCTCGTTGGTCCATTTAAACCTCTCCTTTGTACCTTACTACAACCGGTTACTACTAAAATTATTCATATAATAACGCAATATGCTTGTTTTAAATGTGACCTCTATTAACTCCACCAACAACCCTATCATACTAAACTTAATCTATAGAAAAAAGCCTCGAAGACCGAGGCTTTTCATTAAGAGTATGGAAATTGACGTTTTTTATGTTGAATTGAAATCCACTTCTTAGTTGTAAATGCTTCTAAACTCTCATTACCATTCAATCGACCGACTCCAGACATTTTTTCACCGCCAAAGGCTACGATTGGTTCATCATTAATTGTGCCATCATTGACGTGAATCATGCCTGTTTCAATACGCTTACCTAATTCTGCACCGCGCTCAGTGCTAGCAGTATGAACAGCACCACTTAAACCAAAGTCAGAGGCATTCGCAATTTCGATCGCTTCTTCATCTGATTTAAAAGTAGTAACAGCTACCGCTGGGCCAAACATCTCTTCGTTCGCTACACTCATCTCTGGTGAAACGTCTGTTAAGATCGTCGGTGTTACAACATTACCATTCACTTCACCACGAACTAATGGTACTGCACCTTCTTCAATACTTTTCTCAATCGTATTTTCTAACGTCTCAACTTGTCGTTTATTAATTAGTGGGCCGATAATGGTATCATCTTCTCGAGGGTCACCAGCTTTTAATGACTCTACTTTACTTTTATACTTTTGTAAAAACTCGTCTTTCACACTTTCATGAACTAACACTCTATTTGCTGACATACAAATTTGACCTTGGTGTGTGAAACGGCTAAACACAGCAGCACTTACTGCGTAATCAATATCTGCATCATCTAAAATAATTAACGCACTATTGCCACCCAGTTCAAGAGAAGCTTTTTTTAGGTTTCTGCCAGCTACTTCTCCAATCTTTCTGCCAACTACTGTAGAGCCTGTAAATGAAACAACTTTGTTTAATGGATGCTCTACAAAACGATCTCCTATTTCTGAGATCTCAGTGACAATAGAGTTTACTAAACCTTTTGGTAAACCAGCTAATTCAAAAATCTTAACTAGTAATGTACCGCCTGTTACTGGCGTATCTTCATGTGGCTTAATGACTACTCCGTTACCAGCACCAACCGCTGTCGCAACCGATTTCATGGATAAATAAAATGGGAAGTTAAATGGACTGATAACCCCAACTACACCGACAGGCTCCTGATATACTCGATTTTCTTTACCATCTACAGGGGATGGCAAAATCTCACCCGTCATTCTTAAAGGATATGTAGATGCTTCCTTAATAATATTAGTAACTAAACCAATTTCAAATCCAGCCTTTAACCTTGTGCCACCTAATTCTTCGATGATTAGCTCTGTAATTTCATCATGATTTTCTTCTACAACTTTCGCCGCTTGTAATAGCAAGTCACGACGTTCATATGGATTTATATTAACCCAATCCTGCTGAGCCTCATTTGCACTTTCATAAGCTTGATCCAAATCATCCTTAGACGCACTTGTCATTGTAGCAATAACTTCCTCACTAAAAGGGTTCAAGTTTTTCATTTCGATTGAGCCTTGGCCCTCTCTCCATTTTCCTCCGATTGCCTGTTTTGATAATTGATCAAAATTAAAATGTGTCATGTATCAATTCCTCCAGTGTTATCTCTGTAAGTTGTCATCGATTAGATTGCTTAACTTTTCTACATCTTCTAAAACATCTTGAACTGCTTGTGACATACTTTCCATAGCATCCGACTGTTCAGCTGATTGCTGATTCACGTTTTGTACCATTTGTTCAAAATTCTGTACATTTTCAACTAATGCTGATGTAATATCACTTATTTCTTCTGAAGATTTCTTAGATTCATTTGCTAACTTTCTAACTTCATCAGCTACAACTGAAAAGCCTTTTCCATATTCTCCAGCTCTAGCAGCTTCAATTGAAGCATTTAGTCCTAGAATATTGCTTTGATCAGAAATTTTGGTCACATCTCCTGAGAACTCATCAATGCTTTTTATGTTCTTATTCATGTAACTAAACTGATCTTTTGTTTCTTCCAAGTTCCGAGATAACTCATCACTTGTTGATGTTACTTCTTCAATCACTGAAGTTATGTTTTCAAATGTTTCATATAATTTATTACTAACTTCTGAGAGAACTTCTGCTCTCTCTATACTTGTACCAATACCGACACCACCAATGATTTCACCATAATCATTTCTTAGCGGAATTGCTCTAGCAATTACAGGAACACCAAAAACCTCTTTTGGTACCCTCATCGTTTGTGGTTGGCCTTCATTTATAGCCTTTGTAATAATATCCCCTTCTTGCAAAGGGTCCCCTTGTTGTACTGGTAACTGAAAAGTTTCACCAGGAATGTTTAATAGTAGTTTTTCAGTATCATAAATTCCTACCGTTACATCCTCTTGTATTAAAGGGTTTAATAATGGTGCAACTTTTTGGAATGCTTCCAACAAACTTAGATCATTTTTTACTAATCCCAAACTATAGCCTCCTTATAATCATAGATTTAAAGGTAAACCGTTTGTAGTACCCCGGCAGCACGGCCACCATAGCAATTGCCTTAGGTCCGTAACTTTGCGTGTCATCTTTTTCAAATGACTTGCCACTCTTATCGGTTTACATAAAAAATTTCTAACCTTAGAAGCATACCATAACTTTTGGCAATTTGTCCCTTTAGACGTTTCTAGTTCGAATAAACTTCTCAACCTCTTCTTTCGTCGGCATACCAGACTGTGCACCTAACTTACTAACCGATAAAGCACCGACTGCGTTTCCGAATAAACAACCTTCAGCTAACGAATCACCTCGCGTTAACGCAACAGCCAACGCACCATTAAATGAATCACCTGCACCGGTAGTGTCGACGACTTCTACAGAAAAACCAGAGACTAAGTGTGACTGGCCATCTTCAAAATACTCGACACCTTTTGACCCGTGAGTGATTACGAATTTTTCGCGATTTTGTTCATAAAACGCCTTCTTCTCTTCATCATCTAAAAGCACCGCTAACTCATGCTCATTCGGTGTAATATAATCGACAGAAGCCATAACTGAAATTGAGATCGGCTGAACTGGAGCAGGGTTTAAAATCACACGAACACCGTGCTTATTCGCCAACTCCACCGCTTTTTCAACCGATTCAATTGGAATTTCGAACTGAAGTAAGATCGTCTCGCTCGCTGCAATGACATGCTCGTATTTTTCGACTAACTGTGGCGTAACAGCATGATTAGCACCAGGAACAACGATAATATGATTATCATTTTCCGCAATCGTAATCGACGCAATGCCCGTTGGTTCGCCTGAGGCTACTTCAATATAATTAGTATTGATACCTTGAGTTTCAAAATGTTGATTTAACGTTTTAGCGAAAGCATCATTTCCAAAACAGCCAATTAAATTAACTTTCGTACCAAGCTTACTTGAAGCAACGGCTTGATTAGCCCCTTTTCCACCTGGAATGGTTGAAAAAGATTTCCCCAAAATCGTCTCACCTTTATTCGGAAACTGGCCTGCTTCCGTCACTAAATCCATATTAATACTTCCAATCACTGTTACTGTTCCTGATGACATAATGCTCCTCCTTAACTGACTTATATGACACTCACCGACAATTATATGTAAATTTCCCGGGAAATTACGTTACTTCATTTTACAAATAAAGCTATAAAGTGCCTACGCACAAGACATAGGCACTTCATTACTCTATTGTTCCATTAAAATGAATTGGTATAACTTATAGTCTATTTTTCCTCGTTCTTGTTCTCGTTCTTCAAAGTTTTCCGAGTGGATATAACTTCTTAATGCTTTATAAAACGTTTCATCGGTAACATCTGTCGCATCGTGTAAAAAGTTTAATTGTGTGAGTCGACGAACGAGCTTTTCACGTTTTTCAACATCAATGTCCATAATATCTTCCGCTTTTGGCCGAGTGAAGTACAATTGATGTAAACGATAAATTCGCTCGAGTTCATTAATTGGCGTTTCATGATCATCAACTCTTAAATCAACCATTCGATCATTCAAGCCAGCATAGCCACCTTTTTCTTTAACGATAAACAGAGCAGCTGACTGCATACCACGTGAATCTCCACCAGCTTTTTGTCCTTCTTTTAAGGCGTGAAGAAGTTTTTCAACTAGCGGTTCACCTGCTTTCTCTTCAAAACCATTTGCCATAGCGCTAGCCGTTTCTTCACTTACAAGGATATTACCTTGTGCGGCATAATTTTCTCCTGTTTTACCACCAGCCCAGTCGTAACAACCATCACCCGTGAACGTTGCGACACCACCATTTGCATCAACGATTCCAGCTTGACGCATCGCTTTGTCGGGATCTTTTTCAACTAAAATGTCCATAGCTTCTTGAGCAGACTTACCTTCTTTCAGCAATTGCAATCCTTCAGGGCCGTATGTCGTATTGGCCATCGACTGTGTCGCAACCGCTCCTACACCGGCTTCAGCCCACGGAACAACAGCACCAACACCTAAAAACTTAGACTGTACCGCAATACCAAGCTCTCCAGTTTCCGGATCTCGTCCGACAATTGAAAATGTTGCTACTAAATCGTTAGGAATTTTGCTCATTCATAATCCTCCTTAAAATTGGTAAGGCTCTTTTTTAAATATTAAACTAAACGCAATAAATGCGATTAATGATAAAAATACTGGGATCGTTACAGCATGGACGCCAAATAAATTACCGTAAGTCTCATTGTACTGATAGATTGCGATATACGAACCAATCCCGACAACCATAGAGGCAATCGCACCGTGTTTATTGGCGTATTTCCAATAAAGACCGAGTACAATCGGCCATATAAACGCCGCTTCTAAACCACCAAATGCAAATAAGTTCAAATAGATTAGTAGTTCAGGTGGGTTAATCGATAGTAAAAATACTATAACACCTAAGGTAGCGGTAAATCCAATGCTGACCTTTTTCACATGAGCACGATTAGCATCAGGCTTGAAATAATTAATATAAACATCCTTCACAACCGATGAACTGACGAGTAATAATAACGAGTCGACCGTCGACATCATCGCTGCAAGTGGCGCTGCCAGTACAATACCTGCTATCCATGGCGGTAACGTCTCCATCGCAATGAGTGGAATGACTTGGTCAGCCACTTCGATCCCTGGTAAGACAGGTCTTGCGAACACCCCAATTAAATGCATATTTAACATAATAAAACCGACAACAATCGTCCCGATCATAAGCGCGCGGTGCATCGAGCGTGCATCACGATAAGACATCGCACGAACCGCTACTTGCGGTAGACCAACTACACCAACACCAACTAAAATCCAAAACGAAGTGACATAAGCTGCTGTTAACTGTCCATCATGACCAAATGGTGTTACTAAGTTCGGGTTTTCAGTCACTAAGTCTGCCATAATTTGATCGATTCCACCGCCTGCAATGACGACACCGATCAGTAAGACAAGTGTTCCGACAAACATAATAATCCCTTGCGTTGCATCGGTCACCGCTACAGCACGAAAGCCACCAATAATGACGTAAATTAAAACAGCAACCGCAAATAAAAATAAAGCACCTAAGTACGACAAGCCTGTCACTGTCTGGATTAAGTACGCACCACCGACCCATTGAGCTGCCATCGCCGCAAATAGGAAAATGACGATACTAAATGCCGAAATTAAAACAACTGATTTACTTTGATAACGTTCTTTTAAAAAGTCGATTAATGTGACAGCTTTGAATCTTCTCGTGACGATCGCGAATTTTTTACCTAATACGAGTAACACGAAATAACCTGTCGCCACTTGTGTCATCGCCAGTAATACCCAGCCTAACCCGATCGTATAAGCGGCACCTGGTCCACCTAGAAAACTGGATGCACTGCCATAAGTCGCAGCCATTGTCATCGCTAAGACGAGTCCACCGAGTTCACGACTTCCTAAAAAATAGTCACTTAAAAACGAAGACGACTGCTTCATTTTTCGATTCGACCACATACCGATTAAAAATATAACAAACAATAATGCTAAGAGAGGAACTAACACTTCCCAATTCAACGCTCGTCACTCCTCTCTTCGTCAAATGGCACTTCTTTTAATACAAATTTTACGACTAAATAGACGAGAAATACCATGACAATAAAGCCCATTATACAGCTCCAAAAGAACCATGCTGGAAAACCGAATATATATGTATAATCTTCAGGTGGTTTAGACCCTAATGTGTAGGCGAATCCATACCACCAAATGATGTTAAAAACCGCTAACGCACAACCAATTAACGCTTCTCGGTGCGCAATCCGAAAACGCCAATCTGTTCGCTTCTCCCCCTTCGGCACTTCAACATCCCCTTTCAGTATACTAAAGTGTTGAATACTTCCATTGTAAAGCAAGGTGAGGCAAAAATCATTGGGGTTTTTAAAAATTAGTTCGCCCCGCCTTTAGCAATTACTTAATTTAAAAAGCGAGCCGATATTGGCCCGCTTTTTATTAACTATATGTCGCTAATGCGTCTGATAGTAGACACCAGAATTTTTCTTGGTTTAAGTCTCGTGCAAATTTTACATTTGGCTCGCGTCCTGTTACATCTAGTAAATCGACACACGTCATACCGTATGCAAACTCACCTTTCGTTTCAATATCGACACGTACATCAACCGTATCAAAGATCGATGAGTCAATTAAATACGCAACTGTACAAGCATCATGTATTGGCGCTCCATCGAATCCGAACACTTCTTTATACGTCTTTTTAAAGAAACGAAGCAGTTCAACAACGAATTCAGATACAGGGTTATCAATTGCGGCAAAGCGATCAATCGTCTCATCTGTTGCTTGCGCTTCATGTGTCACATCTAAACCGAACATCGCAATTGGCACACCACTTTCGTAGACGACTTTCGCCGCTTCAGCATCAACCCAAATATTGAACTCAGCTGCTGGCGTCCAATTACCAAACGTTCCTCCGCCCATTAGCACGATTTCTTGAATTTTCGGAATAATTTTAGGCTCTTTTACGATCGCCATCGCAATATTCGTTAAAGGTCCAGTTGGCACTAAAGTTATATCGCCATCTGATGCCATCACTTTTTCGATAATTAAATCAACGGCATGTTGTTCCACAACAGGTGTATTCGGTACATCAGGTAAGTTAGGCCCATCTAAACCCGAATCACCGTGAATCGATTCAGCAATTTGTGTTTCACGAACCATCGGACGGTTTGAACCTTGTGCAACTGGAACGTCTAGTCCGATAATGTCACAAACACGCCTTGCATTTAAAGTCGTTTTATCAACTTCTACATTACCCGCCACAGTCGTGACAGCTTCTATTTTTATTTTGTCATTCGCATGCGCTAATATCATCGAAATCGCATCATCATGACCAGGATCACAATCTAAAATTACTCTACGTTGTTCTACCATATTATGCCTCCTATACCTCTCAAATGTTGCTACAATGCTTAGTCTAATAGAAAACGCTTACAAAAGATAGACATTTGACTTGGAATTTCGACAAGGAATTTAGTGGTATTTCTAGAAATAGAACAAGAGAAAGGGGAGTATGTCCATGGAACAAAAAGGTTGCATTAAATGTGGCAGTCGCGATGCCGATCAAAAAGAAGTCGCCATGACAGGAACAGGTTTTTCAAAAATGTTCGACGTCCAACACAATAAGTTCATCGTCGTTTTCTGTAATAATTGTGGCTACTCTGAGTTTTATAATTCAAATACTTCAACAGCTAGTAACGTATTTGACTTCTTTTTCGGTGGATAGCAACGCTAAAAGCCAGTTCAATTCATTAATGAGCTGGCTTTTCTATGCTAAAATATAAACAATCTCATCATTAGAAAGGAGCTACATTTTGAAACCGATCATCATTAGACCGATTGCGACACTTTTAATGGGGACGACATATTTAATCTCACAATTCGTCGACCGTGACATACTTCCAATCTTAGTGAGCTTATTTGCACTTATTACGATTATTTCTTTTATCCCTTATTTGAAAAAAGTACCGATGATTTTAATTAGCTCACTACTCGGCTTATCTTTTATATTCTTCATCCAAGGAGAAGGACTTGTGGGAATGTTTCTCGGACTGAATACAAACGTGTCGGTTTTAGCGATCTTTATTTTTGTCCCGCTATTATCAATCCCTATTTATCAAGGGAATTACTTAGTCTATTTAGAAACGGTGTTTAACTACTACATTAAAACGACAAAGCAACTTTATATTTACGTTAAGTCAGCTATAATGGGTGTTGGCTCAGTTATGAATTTAGGTACCGTCCCGATCTTATTTCAGCTGACGGACACTGAATCGTACAAGCCGTATCGGATGTTAAGAACGCGCGCTTTAGGACGCGGTTTTGCGATGGCTTTCATGTGGTCGCCATACTTCATTTCCGTTGCTTTAATTATTTCTTACTTTGACGTTGAATGGATTCAAATTTTCCCATTAGGTATTGTGATGGCAGTGATTGGTATTGTGTTAGGCAGTTATTTTGAATCGAAACATGATTCAGTGATTTCGACCGAAGAGGAAATGGTGTCGAACATCTCAATCGATCAAGCGAAGAAAAAGTTACTCGAATTACTCGTCATCATTATCGTGATGACCGCTGCAATTATGGTCATCGAATACTTTGTTGACCTTTCTGTTTTAACGATTATTCCACTCATTGCCATTGTTCTGTCGATTGGCTGGGGACTTGTTTACCAATCACCAAAGGCACTTGGACGAAGCTTTTTCAA
>NZ_AKIF01000098.1 GCF_000269905.1 Alkalibacillus haloalkaliphilus C5 | reverse complement strand
GATGCTCAAAACTCGAGTCTAGATGCTCAAAACTGCTCAAAGCCTGAGCCTAGATGCTCAAGTTTTGAGCATCTAGACTCGAGTTTTGAGCATCTAGGCTCGGGTTTTGAGCATCTGGACTCGAGTTTTGAGCATCTAGCTAGTTTTTTGAGCACCTGGACTAAGTCTTCACTTTTTCTTTAAGTAATTAAAGTCTCTTTCGTAATTGAAATCTAGAAAATATCTAGTCGACCTTTTTATACCTTCCTTCTTAACAGAAAATTTATTTAGCATGCTTTTAGCTGTATGCCTCGATGTTATGCCTGTAAACTGCATAAATTCCCTATTAATAATGGTATTACCTTTTAATAGATAATAATCCTTAAAGGCAGTGTGCACCCCATCTCGAGAGACATGACCGCATTTAGTACATCTCCACCTTAGATTACTCATAACCATTGTTAGAAATTTGCATTTTTCACAGGTAACACCTTGCAAAAGTTCTTCAGAAGCTACCCCAAACCTCTCCAATATATCAGGATCATAATCTTCATGGCACTCTTTGAAGTAGTAAGCGAGTTGGCGGGCGTTATTAATTGATAAGACTCGCTGATTATATTGTTCATTTACGGTGCGGATGTAGGCTGGTAGTTTGGCGAGTGGTATGATTTTTTTAACATGCTCTTCATGCGACGGGTGAATGTTCATGCGGACGTTCGGGCTCGTCATGACGACGACCGTTTCAATTGGAACCTTTCCATAAGATCTTTGTTCAAGCCAGTTAACGAGTTGGAATTTTTGTTCTTCTACTTGGTTGATCGGATCGTCATAAGCTTTGTCGTGGTGAAAAATTTGGTGGGAACCTTCTTTCATCATGACTTCTCCGCTCATATTTTTTGATTCGATGATTAAGATGAAATTCGACGTTACTAGTAAGAAATCCATTTGAAAGTGTTTGTTGGAAAAAACGGTTTGAAGTCTTGTGTTGTGGAGGACAAAATTCGGGAAATCCAATTTTTTCAGTGGATATAGTACTCTCTTTTCGCCAATGTACCCGGACTGTTCGCGACGGATTCGGTCTCGCACTTGTTCGCATTTTTTGTGATAAGGGTCAAGTCGGTTAGCTAAACATAACAGTTTCAGGTAATACGGCGTGAATGAAACATCTTTTACAATCATGAGGGAGGGCCTCCTTGCGCGGGGAATTTCTCAAAAAAACGGCTTGCCTCAGCAAGCCATTCATTTAAAAATATACTATTTTCCTGAACATTTGTCCATTGCTTGAATGATGGCGCCGCGGAAGCCGTTTTGTTCTAAGGCATCGACCGCTTTGATCGTTGCGCCTCCTGGTGTACACACTTGATCTTTTAGTTCGCCTGGATGATAGTCAGTGTCTCGTACCATTTTGGCTGCGCCTAGCAGTGCTTGGGAAGCATATTCGTAAGCTTGCTCGCGTGGGATGCCTTGTTTAACAGCACCATCTGCTAATGCTTCAATAAACATATAGCCGTACGCTGGTGAGGAGCCGCTAACAGCTGGAATTGAATCCATTAACTTTTCACCGACTTGATCCACCTCACCGTACAGTGAAAATAACGATTCAACTAATTGAATGTCTTCTTGTGTCACATGCTCATTTGCACAATAAACGGTCATACCCTCTCCGACCATTGACGGTGTATTCGGCATCGAGCGAATAATTTTCGTCTCTTGTCCGAAAGCCAATTCAATATCTTTTAACCGCACGCCGATTGCAATTGTAATAATAATCGTGTTTTGACTTACATGCTTGCGGATCTCTTCAATTACGTTAGGGTACACGTGTGGTTTAACAGCTAGAAACAACAAGTCACTCTCACTTGCAATCCGTTGATTATCTGTCGCGACGTCGATTTCATATTTTTCCCTCACATAGTCAATCGTTTCTTCGGTTACAGCAGAGGCGTGAATTTGCGAAGGGTTAATGTTGCCGTACTGAATCATTCCGTTAATTATCGCTTGAGCCATCTTACCACAGCCGATAAAACCTATCTGTTGGTCAACCATTATTAAAATCCTCCTTCATGACGACTTTTTAGTACATACCATTGTACGCATTTTCGAGGAAAAATACCAACTGTACATAAAAAGTCTACCTAGTAAAAGATTTTCAAACATTCTCCATTTAATATAGAAAAAGAAGTTGATGCCTTAATCAGCACCAACTTCTTATGTTTACACGAGATTGACTGTTTCTTCAGTTTGTAAAAATTGACCGACTTGCTCTGCTACTTCACGACCTTCGCGAATTGCCCAGACGACTAAGCTTTGACCACGTCTAGCATCTCCGGCAGCAAAGACGTTCTCTTCGCTCGTACGGTAATCTTTCGTTCCATCAACAGTCCAAATGCGACCTCTTTCATCTAACTTAAGGCCAAAATGTTCTAACACTTCACGCTCTGGACCTGTAAAGCCAATGGCGACAAGGACGAGGTCGGCTTCCCAAATTTCTTCTGAATTAGGGATTTCCTTCGTCACGAGTTTGCCGTCTTCCATCACTTTTTCTACACGGACAGTACGTAGAGACTTCACGTTTCCATCCGCATCTGATTCAAACGCTTGAGTTAAAATTTCGTATTTACGCGGGTCTTCTTCTTTTGCTTCTAAAGACTCTTTGTAACCGTAATCCAATTTAAAAGTCATTGGGTATAGTGGCCACGGGTTATCATCTTCGCGCTCTTCAGGGCTGGCTGGATGTTTACCGAACTGCACGACGCGGTTACACTCCTGCCTTAGTGCTGTTGCAACACAGTCTGCTCCTGTATCACCACCGCCGATGACGATGACATTTTTACCACGCGCGTGAATTGGAGCTTGATCAGGGTCTGTTTCTAATGCTTTCGTTGACTGCGTTAAATAATCCATCGCAAAATGAATGCCTTTGCTATCACGATTTTCAGCAGGAACATCACGGTGTTCTTGTGCACCAGTACATAAAATAACGGCGTCATACTGCTGCTTTAACTCTTCACGTGTCATATCTTTTCCAACTTCAGTATTACATTCAAATGTAATGCCTTCTTCTTTTAGCAAGTTGATACGACGGTCGATCGTGTCTTTTTCTAATTTCATGTTAGGAATACCGTACATTAACAAGCCACCAGGACGATCGTCACGTTCGTAAACGGTGACATAATGACCTTGTTGATTCAACTGATCCGCTGCCGCTAAGCCAGCTGGACCCGAACCAATGACGGCGACATGTTGACCTGTTCGATGTTGAGGTGGGTTCGCTTCAACCCAGCCTTCATCGAAACCGCGCTCGATAATTTCATTTTCAATCGTCTTAATTGCGACAGGGTCATCGTTAATCGCAAGCGTACAAGACCCTTCACAAGGTGCTGGGCAAACACGACCTGTAAACTCAGGGAAATTGTTCGTTTCTTCTAACCTTTCAAGCGCGTGCTTCCAGTCACCTTCACTCACAAGCTCATTCCACTCAGGAATAAAGTTGTTAACAGGGCAACCGATATCTGATTGATCAAAATTAATTCCTGTATGACAAAATGGCGTGCCACAATCCATACAACGTGCAGCTTGTTGTTTTAAATCTTTTTCATCTAAACGAATCATATATTCTTCCCAATCTTTAATTCTTTCAATTGGGTCTCTTGTTTGTTGGTCTTTTCGAGAAAATTCCATAAAACCTCTTAAATATCCCATTTGCGCACCTCCTTAACGGTTATTGAACGACTTTGCTAGCCTGTCTTTTTTCTTTTTCTTTAAGGAGCTTTTCTTTATATTCGATCGGGATGACTTTAACGAATTGATTAGCCGCTTCACTCCAGTTGTTTAGCAAATGTTTAGCACGTTTACTTCCTGTGTATTCAACATGATTGACTAACATTTGTTTCACTTCATTAAGCTCTTCTGACTCTTCAATTGATTCGAACAGTACCATGTCGTGGTTTGATTTTTCTTTAACAGCTTCTAGATCTTGGTTCCAAATGTAGGCAATACCACCTGACATACCTGCTGCAAAGTTTTTACCAATCTCACCTAAAATGACGACACGGCCACCTGTCATATATTCACAACCGTTATCACCGACACCTTCGACGACAACTCTAACACCACTATTTCTAACAGCAAAACGCTCACCAGCAGCACCGTTAACGTAAGCTTCACCACTCGTTGCACCGAAAAATGTTACGTTACCAATGATTGTCTCTGCCATTCGATGAACGGACGGTGGATTGTGTGGTTTAATCGCCAATTTACCACCTGATAAGCCTTTACCAACGTAATCGTTCGCATCACCCGTAACATGCATCGTAATTCCTTTCGGTAAAAAGGCGCCGAAACTTTGACCAGCAGAACCAGTGAAGTGTAGATTAATAGTATTTTCAGGTAAACCTTCTTCACCGTAAAGCTTTGTTACTTCATGACCTAATTCAGTACCTACCGTTCGATCAGTGTTCCCAATCGGTAAATGTAACGTTGTTGGCTTTTTCTCAGCTAAGCTTGCTTGCACGTTCGGTAAAATTTCAGTCTGATCGATGTGCACTTCATCGTAACGGTTAATGTGAGGACGCTCACGATTTAACCATTCATCATTTGAGTATTGCATTAATGGCTCTAAGTCTAACTGTTTGGCTTTATGATGACTTTCTTTACGACGGTGAACTTTTAATAAGTCTGTACGTCCAATTATTTCATCTAATGAGCGTACACCTAACTGAGCCATAATCTCACGGACTTCTTCTGCTATGAAACGCATGTAATTAACAACATGATCTGCTTGGCCAGTAAACTTTTTTCGTAAATCTGGGTCTTGTGTTGCAATTCCGACTGGACATGTATCTAAGTGACAAGCACGCATTAAAATACAACCTAATACGACCATTGGCGCTGTAGAAAATCCATACTCTTCAGCACCTAATAATGCTGCTTTCACGACATCTTTACCTGTCATTAACTTACCGTCTGTTTCTAATCTGACTTTTTCACGTAAGTTGTTTAACACTAACGTTTGATGTGCTTCTGCTAAGCCTAGCTCCCACGGTAAGCCAGCGTGGCGAATACTCGTCTTCGGTGAAGCACCTGTTCCACCTTCATAACCGCTAATTAAAATAACGTCAGCTTTACCTTTAGCAACACCAGTAGCAATTGTTCCGACACCTGCTTTTGATACGAGTTTCACGTTAACGCGTGCATTTGTATTCGACTTTTTCAAGTCATAAATAAGCTGCGCTAAGTCTTCGATTGAGTAAATGTCGTGGTGTGGTGGCGGTGAAATTAAGCCGACACCTGGTGTTGATTTACGAACATCCGCAATCCACGGGTGGACTTTCTTACCTGGTAAGTGACCACCTTCACCTGGCTTAGCACCTTGCGCCATTTTAATTTGTAGCTCTTCAGCATTTGATAAATAATGACTCGTAACACCGAAACGACCAGAGGCAATTTGCTTAATCGCACTGCGTCGGTGATCACCATTCTCATCTGGCGTAAAGCGATCGGGGTCTTCCCCACCTTCACCGCTATTACTTTTACCGCCAATACGGTTCATCGCAATTGCTAAAATTTCATGCGCTTCTTGACTTAATGCACCATATGACATGGCACCTGTTTTAAACCTTTTCCAAATCGATTCCACTGATTCAACTTCTTCTAACGGAATCGGATCTTTTCCTACAACATCAATATCTAATAAGTCACGTAAATACGTCACTTTTTCGTTAGCGACTAAATCAGTAAACTGATCATACTTCTCACGATCGTTCATGCGTGCTGCATGTTGCAGCGTGTGGATCGTTTTCGGATTAAATGAATGGTGTTCTCCATCACTACGCCACTGCATATCACCACCTGAAGGAAGTGTTCCTTTCGTTAACGGATATGCTAGACGATGACGTTCTAAACTTTCTTCAGCAATCGTCTCTAAGTCGATTCCACCAAGTTTAGAAGCTGTCCCTCTAAAGTACTTTTTCATCACATCTTCACTTAAACCGATCGCTTCAAAAATTTGTGCACCACGGTAACTTTGGATCGTTGCAATCCCCATCTTAGACATGACTTTAACGATTCCAGAAGTCGCCGCATCACGATAACGATCAAATGCTTCTTCACGCTTAAAGTCCGTTATATATTCATCATCGATTAACTTATCAATCGAACGATAAGCTAAATACGGATAAATCATATCAGCACCAAAGCCAATTAGCGTTGAGAATTGATGGACATCACGCGCTTCTGCCGTTTCAACGATCAAGCTCGCTTTCGTACGTAAACCTTTTTCTACTAAATAATGGTGCAAGCCACTAACAGCAAGTAGTGACGGAATTGCTATTTTGTGTTCTGACTGCTTTTTGTCAGTTAAGATGACTAGTGAAACACCTTGGTTAATCGCTCTTTCAACTCGTTTAAACAGTTGATCTAATGCTGGTTCAAGTCCTTTAGCACCCTTTTTCACATCATAGCAAGTTGATACTTTTTCAAAACGAAAATCACTGCGCGAATTGTGAATAACCGCATCAAACTCAGCCTTTTTCAAAATCGGTGTGTACAGACGAATCCTCTTACAATGCTCAGGTCCATCGTCTAACACATTCGGTTTTGGCCCTAAGTAAGACGTAGTTGACGTCACTAACTTTTCTCGAATCGCATCAATTGGCGGATTCGTTACTTGGGCAAACAGCTGTTTAAAGTAATTAAACAATAGTTGCGGTTGCTCAGAAAGTACCGCAAGCGGCGTATCATTACCCATCGAGCCAATAGGGTCGCGCTGTTCTTCAACCATTGGCAAGATGTTTTTCATCACTTCTTCTTTCGTAAAGCCATTAGCCATTTGGAACTGAAGCAACTTTTCGTCCGAAATGTTCTCGTTATATTGATCCATCGGCAGTCCACTTAATTGAACTAGCGAATTGTTTAACCAATCTCGATAAGGGTACTTCGTTGCAATCTCTCGCTTAATATCATCATTATAATAAATCTCTTTTTCTTCTAAATCGATTAATAGCATATCACCAGGGCCTAGGCGTCCTTTTTCAACGACGCTGTCAGGCTCAACATCTAATACACCGACTTCAGAAGAGTAAATAATTCGACGGTCATCAGTAATGTAGTAACGAGCCGGCCTTAAACCGTTACGGTCAATCGATGCACCGATTCGTTTACCATCCGTATAAGCAATCGCCGTTGGACCATCCCAAGGCTCCATAATACAGCTTAAATATTCAAAGCATGCGCGCTCAGGGTCACTCATTTGTTCATTTAAATCCCAAGCTTCTGGAACCATCATCATCGCCGTTTCTGACAATGTACGTCCATTCATCACTAAATATTCAAACGCTTGGTCAAGCATTCCTGAGTCACTAGACGTCTCATCAATTACGGGTAATAGGTCTTTATGACGCTCACCGTAAACGTGTGATGTCGCCGCTGTTTCTCTCGCTTTCATCCAATTCACATTACCTGTAATCGTATTAATCTCACCGTTATGCATGATCATACGGTTCGGGTGTGCACGCTCCCACGATGGGAATGTATTTGTACTGTAACGTGAGTGGACCATACCGAAGTTCGTCTTTGCACTCGGGTCAGCTAAATCTAAATAAAATTGGTCAAGCTGCTCAGCTGTAAGCATGCCTTTATAAACGATTATATTTGGAGAAAGACTCGCCACGTAAAACGGCCCTTCTTTTAACTGTTCATCTGATTCTACTTTTTTCTCTACTATTCTACGAATCAAGTAAAGGTCACGGGTGAACTTATCCTCTAACTTTACTGACTCTGACTTTTTAATAAAAATTTGCGAGATGAAAGGCATGTTCTCTTTTGCAGCATCAGAAATAACACTTTCATCAACTGGAACATCACGCCACCCAATGACACGATGACCTTCACGCTCTACTGCTTCATTAAATAGGGTTTGTGCTTTCTCACGTCTAACTTCGTCTTGAGGTAAAAACACCATTCCAACAGCATACTCGCCCCGCTCTGGTAACACCTCATTCCACGTACGACGAAAAAGATCATCAGGTATTTCTAACATGAGTCCGGCACCGTCACCTGTGTGACCATCAGCACCACGACCACCTCTATGATCTAACCGAATTAATATTGTAATCGCATCTTCAATCATTTGATGAGTCGAAACACCATCCATCTGTGCGACAAAACCAATTCCACATGCATCACTTTCAAACTTCGGATCATATAACCCTTGTTTTTGTGGAAAACCTGTTCGTATCATCGTGTCACCTCATCTTTCGAAAGTTTAAATTTTCAGACAGTATTGTGTTTCTATCTTATGCTTTTTCTGTTATGCTTTCAATATATATATTCGATTGTATTGATCGCAAAATGAGATAAAGCGCTTACAAAGGTTGGTAGACATGGAGCTAAGACAGTTAAAGTATTTCATAAAAGTTGCAGAATTAGAGCATGTAAGTGAAGCAGCTGACCAATTACATGTGGCACAATCAGCTGTTAGTCGGCAAATTGCTAATTTAGAAGAAGAACTTGGCGTCGAGCTTTTTCTTCGTGGTGGAAGGAAAATTCGTTTAACACCCGTAGGAGAAGTCTTTTTAGAAAGAATAAAAATGGCGATGACAGAGATTGAAAATGCAGAGCGAGACGTGCGTGAGTTTTTAAACCCTGAATCGGGTACGATCAGACTCGGCTTTCCAACGAGCCTTGCAGCGAAAACGTTACCGTCAGTTATTTCAGCGTTTCGTAAAGAACACCCACAAATCGGGTTTCAATTACAACAAGGGACAGTGAATGATTTAATCGCTGCTGTTAAAATTGGACAAATTGATTTAGCTTTCGTTTCACCAGTACCTCTTAACAATCCCGATGTTAAAGGGGATATCTTTTTTACTGAAAAAATCCAAGCGTTACTGCCACGTCATCATGAATTTGCCCAAAACGAACATTTACGACTCGATCAATTAAAACACGAACCGTTCGTATTGTTCCGCCAAGGATATATTATGCGTGATCTAGTGACGAAAGCTTGTCAGCAAGTTGGGTTCGAACCGAGAGCGGCATTTGAAGGCGAAGATGTGGATACGATTAAAGGATTAGTGGCTGCAGGATTAGGCATTAGTTTACTTCCGGAGATTACATTGAATGAAAGACCGACTAGAGATACACGAATCATCAATGTTGTTGAGCCTAATATGACCCGAACAGTAGGAATGGTGCGTCCCAAATATCGTGAGATCGCACCATCAGAACAAATTTTCTTCGATTTTCTACTGAATTATTACCGTAAACTAGACCAATTCGGTTGGTAATTACCCGACGATATTTTCTAAAACACCGACATCTTCAATTTCAATACGAATGCGATCGTCTGGTTTTAAAAATTTCGGCGGGTCAAAACCTTTACCGACACCACTTGGCGTTCCAGTCGCAATCACATCCCCTGCCTGTAACGTCATTCCATCTGATAACGTCTCAATGAGCTCACCGACTGAAAAAATCATTTGTGACGTGTTCGAATGCTGGCGCAACTCATCATTAACATACGTTTTAATGTCTAAGTTTTGTACGTCACCGACACGGTCTTGTGTCACGACAGCTGGACCAAATGGCGCGAACGTATCTAACGATTTACCACGGAAAAACTGCTGGTGCTTCTTTTGTAAGTCGCGTGCTGTAATGTCGTTTAAAATCGTATAACCAAACACGTAATCTAAAGCATCTTCACGTGAGATGTTTTTACCCGGCTTACCGATCACTACAGCGAGTTCACCTTCGTAATCAAGCTGACTCGTATCCATCTCGTGTGCATCAATCGTCGCATTGGGGCCGATAATCGCACTTGGTGATTTCGTGAAAATGACTGGTGCTGTCGGCACTTGGCTTTCGTCATTACCTGTCATCTCTAGTGCATGCTCACGATAATTTTTCCCGATACACATCATGTTTTTATTCGGGCGAAACGGCGCTACTATTTCGACTTCATGAAGTGGAACATACTGATTAATTTCTTGGAAAAAGTTAATTCCACCGTAGTTCTCAATTACTGAAAAAAGCGTCGGAAATACGTTGACGAGCTTATCCGAATAGTAAACGCCATCTTCCTCTTGAACTCCCCAAAATGTTTGATTTTTAAATTTAAACGTAATAAAGCGCATGCGACTTCCTCCAAGCAACCTATTTTCTTTTAGTTTATCACGAATGTGGTGTTCATCGTTAATACGAACAATGAATTTTTACCCTAAAATAATTAGTAAGACAGAAATCGAAACAACACTTAAAACCGTCGAAACTAACGTCACACTTGAGACGAGTTCAGGCTTAGCTTTAAACTCTAAAGCATACATCGTCGTCGTTGCCGCTGTCGGCATTGCGGCAAGTACTATTAGCGTCGTAGCTACCGTTGAAGATAAAGGCATGAACGACACAAGAGCCCATGCCATTAATGGAGAAACAGCTAAACGAACCGTCGTCCCTGTAACGACTTTACCCGTCTCAAACTCTTTAAATGAAATATTCGCTAACTGCATCCCTAAACCGACCATCATGAGTGGTAAAGCAACATCAGCCATAAACTCAATCGTCTCAGCAGCACTTCCGGTAATTTCGATATTTAACCCTCGCGCTACAAACGCAGCAATAATCGCATAAGTTGCAGGCATTTTCATAACAGCTATTAAGGCAAAACGAATACCACTTGAACTCCTCGATGCATAATAAACACCGAAGAAATTCATAATTAACGCTTGAAGTGCCATAAAGACAACAGCAATAACAAACGCTTCTTGTCCGAAAGCGAATAAAACAACTGGTGCTCCATAGTTACCAGCGTTCATAAAGGCACTCGAGAGAATCATACCGCTTTCCTCTTCTTCATCCCACTTCATGATCCACTTTAAAATTTTATTTAAAAGGATTAGCGCAAATAATAATAGAAAC
>NZ_AKIF01000097.1 GCF_000269905.1 Alkalibacillus haloalkaliphilus C5 | reverse complement strand
AAATACGATATCAGCTGTTGAAAAGCCTACTGTTGCTAATTGATTAATGAATAAGTTCATACGTCATCTCCCTATTTTGTTAAATAGTCTTTAATCATCATTCGATGGCTACCAACCATATGATCTGGCAATTGTTCTGGTGAAAAGAAATTAAATTGAATAGATTCTTCTGGGTCTACTTTAATGGCACCAGTATAATCATTGGAGTAATAAGAAATGGTCACAACATAAAATTCATCACCATTCTCTGCTTTGATGTACTGATCCGGACCTGAATAAACATTAATCAGGTTTAGTGTACCAACTTCTAAACTTGTTTCTTCTTTTAATTCTCTTCTTGCAACATCTTCAGTCGATTCACCTAGCTCCATTAATCCACCCGGAAGCCCCCATACACCATGTGGAAATTTCCTTTGCTGAAGCAATAACTTTCCATCATTATTTTCAAGCAAAATGACAGCACCAACAAATATTAATGGTCGGTTTCCTACTAGTTCTCTTAGTTCTTTTATGTATCCCACCAACAAACGCCTCTTTTTTATTAATTATAAGAATATTTTACCAGAAATAGATAATCCCGCAAATTAAAAAACTTCCACCAATTCATAGTGGAAGTTCTCATTAAACTATTCAAACTCAATTAAGTTTTCTTCTGAAAAATCGTCTTGGTCAACAAATGGATCACCAAATGCTAACATGCCATAGTTCGTCACAAAGCCAACACTTCCAACTGCATAAACTTGTTCAGTTTCAGGGTTCCAATATGTATTAAATGACAGCATGTCCAACTCACCTTCAGCCGTCGTGAACTCACCATCAATACTCATGCCACGAATAGGTCCTTCTTCACCTTCTATTTGATAAACTTGGACATCGTCGAAATCTATTTCAAATATAAAGTCGTTCGTTTGAAAATAGGCATGTCCTTCGCCTATTAATATATGTGGATTCCCTTCTTCACGTCGAACTTCTGTCAGAATTACTTCTATAGCACCATACTGACCTGCAAAATCGTAGTCTACTTTATCTTCTAAAGCTTGTGCATACACATCATCTTCCTCAGAGAACTGTTGAACTAACTCTTCGTTTAGTTCAGCGTAAAATGCCCAACCTGTTTCATCTACGTACATAGAATCATCAGTCATCCATGCGTTTACCGCCATGACACTGCCACCAATTAAGAGAAATGCTGTTACTATGATGATTAACGACCTTTTAACCATGGTTTATAACTCCTTCATCAATCTACTGAACTAGTAATCTGAATGCAAATAAGCTTAAAATAAATGCAGCAGCAACTAAGGCAATGACGAGTACTTTATACTCTCGCTTCACTGTCCCACCTCACTTAAAGTTGAATCAAGTTACCATCACTATACCATTACTATTTAATCAAAATCAAAGGTAAGCCGAAATACCTGTAGATTAGTTTCTCATAAGTTGTTATAATATCAGAAAAGTGTGTCAATTATCAATGAAAGGGGCTCATCAATGGCTGATGACTTTTGTGCTGAAATGCTTTTTAAAGGTTTGACACCAACGAAAACTGTATATGAGACACACCATGTTTTAGCCTACTACAAACAACAACAACCAAGTATTCAAATCATTACTTTTGTTAAAACACCTTCAAGGTCACTTCACGACTCACCTATTATGCCAGAAATACTTGGCGTTATTAAAATCATTACCTCTAAAGTTATTCGTGAGCACGGAGATTGCCGTGTTACGACTCACCTGACTCATTCACATAATTCAAAACATCTTTATTGGCTCATTACAAGCAAACAATAAACAAGGGGATAGGAGTGATCGAAATGAACAAACAAACGGTTATGTTTTATTTACTTTCTATTGCTATATTCTTCATTCTTTTTAAAGCTTATGAGTATATTTTTAATACGTTTTTTATTTGGAATGCGCTCTCTAGCCTAACGTCGATTTTTATTATTATTATCGTTTTTATACCGACTTCGATGATTCTAGCTTTAAAACTTACTGACAATCTATAGAAGAGTTAAATGATCAAATATAATTTATTTTGATCTACCTTTCAGCCATTTAGTCATATAGACTCCTATGCTTGGGATCATGATATATAAGCCAAGTTGGAAGACCATTAGCCATGATAGCAATAATCCAATTGACATTAGGATCATACCTAATGCTAGAATTAGCGTAACAATCGCATTCATTGGTCGTAATAAACTTGGCTTTCTTCTTATAATTGAATGAAGTAATAAACCTATCGCAACCCCTACTAGGAAAAGTAAAACATACAAAGGCCAATCCATATTAAATACACCTCTCCTCTTCTTCCGCCACACCCCTTATGCAATGATTACGAACTTCAATGTTGGCAATCGTCCACTCGTCTCCTCCTAAAACCATAACAACTTTATAATCCCGGCCACCCATAGCATCGTCTTTAAAGCCATAACTTAACACATAACTTACTACTTCTTTCGTCACTAACAGGCTCAACGCTGTGTCATTTCTCGAATATCATGCCCTAAGTAATCGTGTTCTGTTTGTTCGGATAACCATTGAATTAACAACTGTCCAGGTGTGTTAGATGTATTATCATCTTCAAAATCTTGTTCATATGCGATCCACTCTGTTTTTCCTGAATCATAGCCTAGCTCATCAGCTGCTTTTCGATTTGGCTATTTTCTCATGTTTATCTGCTTTTTCTTCTGTTTGTTCATTTTCACTTAATTGTTGTACCATTTCTTCCAACTGATCTTCTAACTCATTAATCTGTTCCGTCTTTTCCTGTAGTTATTGTTCTAAGACATCCATTCCTGTAGATTCTTCCTCTATTTCATCATGTTGTGATGTTTGTTCTTCACCATTTGCGCAACCAACCATAAATATAATTAAGACTAGAAGTAGAAATTTTACCATGATTGACCTCCAATTTTCTTTTATTGTAACAAACCTTCAGTCTAAATATGTATTTATACTGTTATTAGAGTGTTATAGAAAATATGTAAACTGTGCTATTAACTCTATTATTTTTTGATAGTGTGATGACCCATTTATTGAAAAATGAGCGTTAGCATTAGTCACAATTTACTCTTAAACATATGCTACGTATGAAAGGTAATTTAATAATTACGGAGGTGTCCTATCAATGCATGAAAAAGGTTTAACTGGAGGCCAAGAGCTTCTATGTATTAATACTGAAAAAGTTTACGACTGGATTATTAATGAAGCAACTTTTGATCTAAACGTTGTAGACGAAGACCTACCTAACGACTTAGACTGTGATGACATCGATTTAGATGAGGTTACTTGTACTGTTGAACCAACAGAAGAAGATCCAATTGAGATTATCAACCGTGAGGATCGTACTTTTGTCATCGACGGTGCTGAGATCGAACTACAAGTTGTTACAATCCGTAAAAACTTTGTTGTTACAATCAATTTACCAACAGACAACGGTGATGAAGAAGTCGACCTTGAGTTCTCTCGTAGTGAACAAGTCGTTCTTTGTGCACCAGTAGGTACAGAAATTGAAGTAACGTACACAGAACTTGACTGTTTCGTTGTTTCATTTGACTGTGAGCCTGGTGACACTGAATTAGACGATACATTTGACGCTGTCATCTCTGTTCGTCTATGCCAAAGCATTCAAGCTGTATTCCCAGTAACACTTGAGTTAGTAGCTGACTTCTGCCAACCAAGAGATCAGTTACCAGTACAGCCTTGCCCGATTCCAACTCGTCCTGAACAATGCCCAGTATTATTCCCTACAGCTAATAACGATCACCATGGCAAGTATTAGTAGTCAAAAAACACCTCAAAAGTGAGCAATCACTTTTGAGGTGTTTTTATATTAAGCCATACGTTGTTGTAACCAATGGTTCAATTCATACCGTTCTTGCTCTTTTAACTGATTAAGCTTTTCTTTCAGTATTTTTTTTGCATCTGTATATAATGCCATATCATGTTGATTATAAGTCTCAATAGTTTGAATTATATTAGGATCTATTTCTGTTAACTTTGGCCTTCCTTTAGTGCTGTTCCTCCGTTGAATGCTTGAAAAATCCCATCCATACATCTTTTGCATTACATAAAGCGATTCAAGGTACAGATCCATAATACCAACAAAAGCAAAATGTCTTCTCATGTTACGTTTTGCTCGTTTTACTGCATCTGGGTCTCCGCCTGCTAAATAACGGGTTGATAAATTAACGGTGCGATAACGGATATTACGAATATCTGATTTGCTTTTATATCGCTTATTTTCTACCGTGTTATCTTGCATTTCTCCTAAAAAATCTTCTAAAGACATACTGTTTACTACTTTATTTAAAGGGTCTCTTTTATATTGTTTAATGTAATAATAGGTCGATATTACTCGATCAACAGGATGGCGTAGCATGGTTAAATAAGTAGCTCGCTCATTCAACTTTTCAAAATATCGATTGTGCCAAATGTGTATAAGCTCATCTTGCTTTTCAAACAAACCCCACATCGTCTTGCCACCCGTCTTCGGAATATGAATATAAATAACCGGATTCTTTTCATTTACCGGTATTTGATCAAACTGTATCATTTCTACTCCCCTCTCTTAAACGTCTCTAGTTTAATATAGTCATTTCAATTGAAGTGGTATAGACAAAAGTAAGACTATAGTAAAAAACAGGCATATCATCTAGTAGTGCCTCATGTAATAACCTACAACAAAACTATTAACGTACATATAATAACAGTATCGATAAAAAGTGAGGGATTGAAATGAATAACAACCTTAACTGGCAACAACATGCTATTAAGCCTATTGATCGTGAACGTTTAATGGGGCATAAAAGTTTAGTTATTTGGTTAACGGGTTTATCCGCTTCGGGTAAATCTACAATTGGTAATTCTGTAGAAAAACAACTATATCAAAAAGGAATTCACTCTTACTTACTTGACGGCGATGATATTAGACAGGGACTTAACCAGGACCTTGGATTTTCAGAACATGACCGTTCTGAAAACATTAGACGCATAGCTGAAGTGGCAAACACGTTACGTCAATCTGGTCTTGTAACGATTGTTAGCACAATTTCTCCTTTTAAAAACAACCGCGAACTTGCCCGTGACATTATTTCTGAACAATATTTCCATGAAGTTTATGTCAGTTGTGCTTTAAAGGTTTGTGAACAAAGGGATCCTAAAGGACTTTATTATAAGGCGCGTTCTGGTCAAATCCCTCAATTCACAGGTGTTAACCAACCTTATGAAACTCCTCATAACCCTAATTTAACTTTACCTACTGACACATTAAGCATAGAACAAGCAAGTCTTACATTAGTTCACTATATCGTTTCAAAAGTTAAGGAGGCTCGAACATGACCATTTCACCACATGGCGGAATGTTAATTCAACTAACAGAAGACGCGGCGCATCATAACTTTGACCACTCAATTTCTGTAGATGAAACGGCAGCATCAGACTTAGAGTTAATCGCAACTGGTGCTTACAGTCCTTTAACAGGTTTTATGACTCAAGAAGACTATGAGACAGTAGTTCATGAGATGCGTCTTGCGAATGGACTCATTTGGTCAATTCCAATTACACTACCTGTATCAAAACGAATTAGTGAACCTGTAAAAGTTGGTGATTTTATTGAGCTTAATTTTAATAGCCAATCAATTGGCACATTAAAAGTTACCGACAAATTCGAACCAGATTTATACGAAGAAGCTAAACTCGTTTATCAAACAACCAACCATAAACACCCTGGTGTTAAGAAGTTGTTGACTCGGGGTGATGTTTATTTAGCAGGACCAATAACGCTTTTTAAAAACCAAAAGCAGTCCCACCCATTTCAGAAATATTATTTCACGCCGAAAGATACAAGGAAACTTTTCCTTCAAAACGGTTGGAAGACGATTGTCGGCTTTCAAACACGTAATCCAGTCCATCGTGCACACGAATATATTCAAAAGTGTGCCTTAGAAACTGTTGATGGTTTGTTTCTTCATCCTTTAGTCGGTCAAACAAAGAATGATGACCTACCAGCTGATGTACGAATGAAAAGTTATGAAGTGTTGCTCGATTGTTACTATCCGAAAGATCGTGTAACTCTCGGTGTTTTCCCGGCATCTATGCGCTATGCAGGCCCTCGGGAAGCCATTTTCCATGCGTTAATTAGACGTAATTATGGGTGTACACATTTTATCGTCGGTAGAGATCACGCTGGTGTAGGGAACTATTATGGAACTTATGATGCTCAAACTATTTTTTCACACTTTACTTTAGAGGAGATTGGCATTAAACCGTTATTTTTTGAGCATGCCTTTTACTGTCAACGCTGTGAGTCCATTACTACGAAGAAAACCTGTCCACACGAATCATCTAACCATCTTCATCTATCAGGCACTAAAGTTAGAGAAATGTTAAAAAGCGGGGTTAAACCTCCGCCTGAATTTAGCCGACCAGAAGTGATTAATACGTTAATTAACGGACTATCTGAATAAATTCTAACAATTTGGTGTTCTCACTTCTAACATCTTGTTTAGCAATCGAACACTATGAATATTGTTTTAAATTTAACTTCGCCTCCTAAAGACTAAGAGGCGAAGTTGTTTTTGAATGCTTATTTCATCCCTCTAATAACTTTGAGCGGACTTTTTGCCAGTTTTCTTGAAATAATGCCATTGGAATCACGTCCATTGGCACCCATTTTTCATAATGTGTTCCTTAAACCGCCCTTCTTCTTTAAACCCTAGCTTTTCGTGAAAATATAAACTACGCCTGTTTTCTTCAATAACTTCAGCACACACTTTTCTAATCTGTTGATCTTTAAAAATATAATCGAGCGCCAAAAGACCCAAAACTGTTCCTGTACCTTTTGGAGCATTCGATTCTCCGATATAAAAGCTCCAGTAGCATCTTTTAAAAGTTTGATGTATATGAGTAAACTGTACGAGCCTAGTGGGTGGTCTTCTTTAAATAGTATTTTGACTATTATTTGATCATTCGTCATAACTTCTTGATACCACTGCTCGTGTTCACTTTTAGTAATAAGTCGGTTCGTATACATCATGTTGCGAATATGCGTTTGATTACGCCACGTTAAGACTTGATCTAAATGTGAATCCGATAAATTTTGTAAATAAAATGAACTCAAATCTATTTTAATCTTAATCTCCTCCCAAGATCCATTTCGTAATGTCCTCGAGATGGTTCTTCTCTGGAAATAATGAAAAAGCATTTTCACTCATGCGATGTAACGACTCAGGATTTTGAATAAAATTTTCTATAGCTTGAGCAATCGTTGAAATAGTTACCATCTTACTTGCACCTAAAGATTGGATGATTCCTAATGATTCAGCTCCTTGAATGACACCTGTTTGATTACTGGCTGTTTCTATGACAATGGCAGGTAAACCGAGAAAAGCACGCTCATATGTCGATGTTCCTCCTGCGCCAATGGCAAAGTCTGCTGCTTGCATTAAATCAGCCATATAATGAATAGCAATATGGCAAGTCGCGTTCATATATTGATCACACCACGCTTCGATCTGTTTTTGCTGTGGATGGTTATGACCAATCACAACGTCGACATCGATCGACTGCTTCACTTGGTCAACCGCTTGTAATACTTTAAGCGTCTCTCCAGTTGGATCAGTTCCACCCATTGATACTAAAAGATGAAGCGCCCCTTTACGAACTTTTGATTGTTTCCTAGCTTCGTAAAATTCAGGGCGTAATAGTAGAAACTTAGTTCCTAACAATTTAATCGCATCTTGAGGAATGAGTGACTCATATTCATAATGATGACTTGAGTCAATCTGGTAATCTAGTAATAAATCACAGTCATGTTCGCGGTTGGCTAGATCGTCGATGACCATAATCTTCTTTGTAAAAGGGCGCACTTCTCTTTCCCACTTCGTATCAATACTGTAATGATCAATGATGATCCAATCAATTGTTTCGTTTCTTAATAATGCTTTAGTCGCTCTTGCATCTTCTAGCCAATGATAAGTTGGGGTAATAGATTCACAACGAAATCCACGCGCTTTGATCGTTTCAATTAAATGACCTCTTAGTCTACTACAAATAAATGTTACAGTTGCCCCTTGCTTTTCTAGTTGTTGTGCTAGCGTTAAACAACGCATGACATGGCCTGAACCAATCAGTCTTGATGCATCGGTTCTAATTACAATGTTCATATTCATCAATCCTTTTTTTGTTCAACATGGCTATTAATTAAAATCCAATCGGGGTGAGCTTGTAACAGTTGAATGATGTCGGTTAGCTTAAAGGGACCGTTTTGTCGTCGTATTGCTTTTATGATCTTCTCAACTAACTGGAAGTCTTCGATCGTATCGACAGTTAAACGTAGGTCACTATAATCTTGTTCAGCTAAGTATTGTCCAATGTTGTATTTGTTTTCAAGATTAGTCATATACGTTGTGACATGCTCGCGCTCTCGTTTTAGTGTCGCGTTTTGTTCAGCTTCTTTTAGTAACTCATACGTAAAGACTTCAGTGTCCATACCCCGAGGAAAGGTTCGTTTAATCGTATTCGATACATAATCATACGCACGATTAGTTAAAAAATGCCCAATAACCGAATCGACAACTGTCGAGTCGATTAATGGACAATCTGATGTTAAACGAACGACAACATCAGCGTTAAACTTTTTCGCTGTTTCTTCATAGCGATTTAACACGTCAGTTTCTGATCCTCTTTCATACTGCACACCGTGTGATTTACAAAATTCTACAATTGCATCATCACGGTTCGAGGTTGTTGTAGCGATGACGAGTTGATCAATTAATTGGGAGTGTTTTAGCTGACAGATTTGATAAGCTAGTAATGGCTTATCTAAAACAGGCTTCAACACTTTACCAGGTAATCTCGTTGATCCCATCCGTGCTTGAATAATGGCCACTATTTTCATGTCACACCACCTACTTCGTAATATTTCAATACTTTGTTCACTGCCAAAATAACGTCATTAACATCTTGATCAGTCATACTAGGAAAAAGTGGCAAAGTGATAAAAGATTGATAGAGTCGTTCTGCGTTTGGACATATCCCTTTCTCGTAACCTAACTGTTGGTAATACGGCTGCCAATACACAGGGATGTAATGGACGTTAACCCCGATATTTTCCTGTTGTAACGCTTCAAAAATAGTCCTCCGATCAGTCGTTAATTGTTGCTTATTTAATTGAATGACATACAGATGCCAGCTTGACTTCACTTCTGGTGAAATATATGGTGTGGTCATTGTGGGTAAGGATTGAAATGCTGTATTGTAGCGTCGAGCGATTGTTTGACGTCGTTCAATAAACTGATCTAACCGTTTTAATTGGCTTAACCCGAGTGCTGCTTGCATGTCTGTTAACCGATAATTGTAGCCTAACTCATGCATTTCGTAATACCATGGCCCCTCGTCTTTTATTAACTGTGTTCGATCACGTGTTACACCATGCGTTCGAAAGCGAAGAAGTTTTTCATAATACTGTTGGTTGTTAGTGGTAATGATGCCGCCTTCACCAGTTGTCATTTGTTTTACTGGGTGAAAACTAAACATCGTCATGTCACTAATCGCACCGACTGACTGGCCATAGGCTTTTGCTCCAATCGCATGAGCTGCATCTTCTATTAACGTTAAATCGTATTTATTAGCTAATTTTTGTAGTGCTTCATAATCACACGGTTGGCCGGCAAAATCGACTGCTATAACCGCTTTCGTTTGTTCGGTAATTAACCCTTCAACTGATTGCGAGTCGAGATTAAATGTTTGAAGGTCGACATCGGCAAATTTCACTTTTGCCTCTTGATATAAAGCAGCATTTGAACTCGCGACAAACGTTAACGGTGACGTAATGACTTCATCATCCGCTTCAATTCCTGCTGCAAAACATGCCGCATGTAACGCAGCTGTCCCGTTTGAAAATGAAACGGCATAGTTCGCACCAACATAACGAGCGACCTCCCTCTCAAACTGTTCGATCAACGGACCAGTCGTTAAAAAGTCACTTTTCAATACGTTTGTCACTGCTTTAAGATCATCTTCATTAATCGATTGGCGCCCATAAGGTAAATAGTCTTCCCTTACAGGCTTCCCACCGTGAATAGCTAAAGGTTTCATTACCCTTCACCTAATTCATTGGTCGAGCGGATCCAATCTTCTGTTCGTTTGATTCCTTCTCGTAATGAAACTAAAGGCTCCCAACCGAGCAATGATTTTGCTAAATCATAATTACACGTTAACTTTTGAATTTCACTTTGAGGATGGATGTGTTCGACGTGTTCAATCGGCGTCTCATCTTTTGCAATCATTTTAGCTAATTCGTTGATCGTGACGTCTTTCCCAAGACCAGCGTTTAGAATCTTACCATCTACACGATCAGAAAATCCTGAAGCGACGACAAAATTTGCACAATCTTCTACATACAATAAATCACGCGTTTGTATTCCATCACCGTAAATTTGTAGTGATTTTCCTGCTAAATGATTGTGAATAAAAATCGCTACAACACCACCTTCTCCACCTGTTTTTTGAAAAGGTCCATACGTATTAAATGGTCTTAAGACGACTGTTGGAAGACCGTAAGCATGGTAATAAGATAGCACCATGTTTTCAGCGGCAATCTTTGCACCAGCATAAGGTGAAGCTGGTTTTACAGGATCTGTTTCTTTTATTCCATCTTCAGAATGAGCGCGATCATAGACCATACATGTACTCATAAACACGACTTTGACCCGGTCTTTCAAACATCTTTCTAAAATATGAAAAGTTCCTACTGTATCATTCATAAACGTCGTCTTCGGATCATCGATACTATCTTGAACGTTAATACTCGCTGCTAAGTGATAGCAAATATCGAATTGAATAGATGAAAACAAACGGTCCAGTTGCTGTTCGTCTTTAATATCACCTTGAATAAACCCCATAAATTGCGGGTTTGTTGTAAATTCTTTAATATTTTCAAATTGCCCATTGGATAGGTCATCATAGACCCAAACATGATGACCTTCATCAAGTAACT
>NZ_AKIF01000096.1 GCF_000269905.1 Alkalibacillus haloalkaliphilus C5 | reverse complement strand
ACGAAGCACCGCTAAAATACCAAATCCAATTGCAATATATAAAGAATATACAAAGCCTAATGTAATTCCAATTAACGTTGAAGTAATCGTTACCCCGACTAAGCTAGCCCCTAAATAATCTAATCTTACATTGACCGTCTCTTCATCTGGTAAGTTTTTAAGTAAAAATGGTAATGTCACGATCATTAAAGCCGATGTTAAAAATAAAAATTGCCAAGATAAAAAGCCGGCAATAACACCACCTAAAATAGGGCCAATCCCAGAGGCAAAAGCCATGACAGATGCAATAATCCCTAATATTTTACCCCTTTCATTCGGGAAGTAGCGAATAGGTGCAATAAATGCAATCGCTGGCATCATCGAACCGCCAATTGCCTGAATCACCCTTGCTACGAGTACAAAATAATAATTCGGTGCAAGAAATCCGATAATAGAACCAATCGCAAAAACCGTTAGTCCAAATGTGATCAACTTCTTAAAAGCTACTGTGTCAGCTAGCTTTCCATATATCAAAGCCCCGACTGAATACACCATAATGTAACCAGTCATTACCCAGCTTACTTCTGATGGCATTAAATTAAATGCTTCAGCAATGTCTGGAATTGCTATGTTAAACATTGTTCCGTTCATTACCGAGAACATTAAAACGAAACAAATTGAAAACAATAACATTCTAGGGTTCTTGATATCTATTTCATTTTGTTGTTTTATTGTTTCCATATAATATTACTCCTCTCATTTCACCTCATCTATCATATCGGTTAGCTATTAATCTTGCAATAGTTGTGCCTACTTCTACAAATTCCCTAAAATTTCCCTTTATGCTAAAATAGTGTTATATTAATTTCAAGAAAATTTGGAGGTGTCTGAATGTTTGAGGGGGATATGAGAACAGTTGAACAACAGTCGTTACACAACAAAAACAAATTACTTTTTTGGTTATTATTAATCATTACAGCCGTCAGCACGATTGCAAATATTTCATCCGGCTTACCAACAAGTGTCATCTTAATTGTTTTATTTGGCGGACTTGGTATATTAGCTGTTGCAGGATTTTTAGTCTTTACCGAAAAAGCAACTCAAGTCGTACCATACATATATGTAATCGGCTTATCAGCACTACTTGGGTTCATTGTATTAGAAGCAAGCGTTTCTACACATAATTTTGGTTTAATTTTCTTCATTTTAGTAACATCAGCTATATTTATGTCATTACCATTATTAATTATAGGCTTTACATCAAGCATGGCCATTTATCACAGTCTCGTCATTATGCACGGTGACCTTTTAGACTTACGATATGAGACAGCGCTCTCGTTCATTTTGTTTACAGCGATTATTTTATTTGGTCTCCAAAGAATTACGAAACAAACAGATGATCAATTAGAACAATTGCGTCAAGAGAATGATTTAAGGTTCCAAAATGAAACAAAACAAAAAGAACACATTGAAGAACAAACGACCATTATTAAAAATAGTATGGAAGAAATTGAATCTCAATCTAATACGAATAGCCAAGCTTTAACCGAAATGAATCGCGCTATTCAAGAAATCGCTTCTAGTACTGAAACACAAGCTGATGACCTAACTTCAATAAATGATTCCATCCATCAGACTGCTTCGAATATGGACAACATGATGAATCACTTAAATGATATTCAGGAAAATACTAATGAAACATCTCGCCAAGCTCAAACTGGTAAAGAAGAGTCTGATCAAATGATTGACCAAATTAAAACGTTTGAGTCTAGTATGGATCAAATGCGTGCTACATTTAAAGACTTAACCGAAAAAGTTGAGTCTTCAGCATCATTCATTCAATCGATTAAAGAAATTAATGAACAAACAGGACTACTTGCGCTTAACGCTTCTATTGAAGCTGCTCGTGCTGGAGAACACGGTAAAGGTTTTGCCGTCGTTGCTGATGAAATACGTAAATTAGCTGACCATACTGACAAGACTGCGTCTAACATCTCAGATAACTTAAATGAAATGAAACAGACAAATGAAGATACTGATAATCAAATGAACCAATTACTTTTTGTTTTACAACATAATATTAAAACAATCCATCAAAGTAGTGAGCGATTCAACCAATTTGAAGATGACACAAATGACCTTCAAAATAAACTAAACCAATTCAGTCACACTGCTGAGCAAGTTAATGAAAGTACATCACACATTAATGATACAATGGAACAGATCTCTTCTAAAGTGCAACAAACAACTGCTTCAGTTGAAGAAATTACAGCAACGGTGCAAGAACAAACGAACCAAAATACTCAACTCCATGAAGAGATTGAAAAGACTACAGAAGCGTTACAACAACTAACAAAGGAGTCATCAACATGAATGAAACAATCGAGCTACTTATGAATCATCGCTCTATTCGTAAATTTAAACAAGAGAATTTAACCGATGAACAAATTAAAACAATTATTCAAGCAGGCCAAGCCGCTTCCACATCAAGCTATTATCAAGCTTATACCGTGATTGGTATTACAGATGAAAAGTTAAAACAACAATTAAGAGAAGTTAGCGGTCAAGAATATGTAGAACATAATGGCCACCTTTTTGTCTTTTGTGCAGATCTAAACCGGATGTATCAATCACAAGATCAAACAACACAAGAAATGATGAAAGACAATATCGAGAATACAGAATTTTTCATGATGGCTACCATTGATGCAACATTAGCTGCTCAAAATGCTGCAGTCGCAAGTGAGTCACTCGGACTTGGCATTTGCTATTTAGGTAGCTTACGTAATGACATCAACCGTGTTAATGATCTATTGAACTTACCTCTTTATGTTATTCCGCTATTTGGAATGGCTGTTGGTGTTCCAGATGAGGAGCCTGATGTAAAACCACGCTTCGACTTCAATGCGATTTATCATGAAAACGGTTATCAAGATCACACAAAATATGTTGAACAATTTAACGAAACAACTGAGCACTACTACGAAGATCGTTCATTTAATACGAAAGTAGACAATTGGAGCAAGCAAGTTGAAAGAAAGCTATCTAAGCCAATGCGCATGGACGTAACAGACTTCGTTAAACAAAAAGGGTTCAATAAACGTTAAAAGGATTAGGGAAAATCCCTAATCCTTTTTCTTATTCTTCCTCTTTTCCTTTTTTACGATTTCTTCTTCGGCGAATTTTCTCTCTAATTTTCTTATAGTCCAGTATGATTGTTTTCGGCTCATACTGATCATCAGCAATGAGGTCCCCTGTCGTTGTTTTCATAAATGACCAAGCAATTAAAAACATAATAAATATTAGTGGAAAACCTCCAATAATACTTGCCGTTTGTAGCGTTTCTAAACCACCTAAATACATTAACGCTAACGGTAATAGACATAGCGTAAAAGCCCAAAACATTCTATTCCAACGTAGTGGCTCCCCATTTTCGACTTCTTTTTGCGTCACAGATGCTAAAATGTATGAACTTGAATCAAACGTCGTTGCCAAAAAGATAATTGATAAAAAGACAAACAACGCAACCATGACACCAGCAAATGGCAACTGGTTAATAATCGAAATGATCGCTGCTGGTGCTCCCTGCTCATTTAACACCGTTATAACATCAAATGAACCACTCAATTGTAAATAAAGTCCGAAATTACCCATGATACCGAAAAACAGTAAGCAACCAATCGATCCGTAAATCATCGTACCTGCGATCACTTGACGAATCGTACGTCCACGTGAGATTCTAGCAATGAACAAGCCAACAAATGGTGCATAAACTAGCCACCAAGCCCAGTAGAAGATTGTCCATGCCTCTGGGAACCCAGTCGGTTCAAATCCTTGTAACACAGCGAACGGCTCTGTCCACGTACTCATTCTAAAGAAATTATCTAAAATAAGCCCAAGACTATTCGTCGTCGTCTCAGCAATAAACAAAGTCGGACCTGTAATAAACACAAAAGCAAGTAAGAAAATCGACAGCGCTAAGTTTATATTACTCAATCGCTTAATTCCTTCTTTCAATCCAACATAAGCACTTACAGCAAAGATCGCAGTTACAACTAATAAAACAATTGTTCTTAAAAACATATCGTCTTCAAGTCCAGTTAGATCTGAGACACCACGTGAAATAAGGGGTGTACCAAGAGCTAGCGTCGTCCCTGCCCCACCTATTAATCCGAAGATAAATAGTACATCAATAATTTTACCTAAGAAAGTATCAGACCAACCTTTTAAAAGCGGTCTTAGCGTTTCACTAATTTTAATAATTGGTGTTTTCCTTACATAAAAAAAATACGCCATTGGAAGAGCTGGTAAAGCATATATAGCCCAGGCAATAGGACCCCAGTGAAAGATTCCATACGTTGAAGCCCATTGAATCGTTTCTAATTGTTCATCAGTTGGGCTGAGTCCAAACGGTGGTCCTTGATAATAATAAGCCCACTCAATCGTACCCCAATAAAGAATACTCGAGCCAATCCCAGCACTAAATAACATCCCTGCCCATGCAGGCGTGCTGAATTCAGGCTTCTCATCTTCTTCACCTAATTTTACTTGTCCATTTTGACTAAAGGCTACGAAAATTAAAAAGAAAAAGATTGCTAGTCCCATTAATAAATATAAAAACCCGAACGTATCTGACATGAATGCATTCACATCAGCAATGACTTCAGCACCCACTTCTGGAAATAAAACAAGCGGGACAACGACTGATAATATGACAACAAAAGATATTATAAACGTCGGCCAATCAACTAATTTTCTACCCATTATAAAAGTCTCCTCTTTGATGTTATGTTATATAGCTTGAATCAAATGAGTGATATTATTAGTGCAAAATAAAAACCTCCGAACAAGTCGGAGGTTAGTTAAGATCAATTCCGTCAGTTTATTAACTATTCAGCTGTCAATATTAATTCTTCACCTGAATAGTCATCCATTCTCGTTTCATGATAAACGCCTTCAACCCAATTTTCAATTTGATCGTCATACCAATCACTGCGATAATGACCTGTCTGACCAGGACCGACAATATGGTGGCCAGCTTTAGGGTCATCCATATCCGTTACAAAACGCCAACTTGCACCGTGACTAACAATACCATCATCACCAAATGAAGCAGCCATAACCGTCACATTACTTCCATCTACAGGTTTGGGATCAATACTATTGAAGAAACGGTCTAAAAAAGCTGTACTTGATAACGGATGGGCAAAATAGACACGATGGAATTCTCCCCAATTCCAATCATCAACATTAGCACCTTGTATCTCAACTATCTCATCAACTGCTTTCGTAATCGCTTCATCTAATAACTCTTCTAACCCACCGTGACGTTCAATCCAATGTACTTCCTCTCCATCATAAGCACGCTGGATTAATTGATCAACATTTTGTCCGCTTCCTTTAAACATCGACCGTACGTCTTCTGGAATATCTTCAGCAAACAGTACTTCCTCAACTGCGCGAACTAATTGATGAAACACTAACGGACCTGCTAACTCACGATCATCGTATAAGTTCCACTCTAACAAAACGTCTACTGCTTCTTGTTCAACCTCAGATATCTCAACCGCTTCTAAAATATCAGTATAGATTGGAATGAAATGTCTCGCATGAAGGTTTTTCGTATCCATTTGTAAACCTTTCATATCTTCAGCTGTAAACTGTTCTCCTTCTTCCAAAACTTCATGAATTCGGTCATATCTATATGGTTGAGCCCAAACATTACTAATGTGGTATGGGTATTCATCAGATACGACACGGTTATTCGCCGTAGCAACAAAACCTTTTTCAGGGTTTACAATGGTCGGTAATTCATCATATGGAATATAATCATCTAAAGCAAAAGTTGAATCCCACCCCGGCATCGGCAACAATGCATCATCAGAATGATCATAAACAGGAATTCTACCATTGGCTTTGTATGCAATTGTTCCATCAAGACTTGCAAAAACAAAGTTTTGAGCAGGTGCATGGAAGTCTTCTAGCGCCTTTTCAAACTCTCCCCAGTTCGATGCCTGATTCATTTGTAGTACAGCTGATAATTCTTTTGTCGCATCTAAAGCTGTCCAACGTAATGAAAAAACTGACCCATTTAAATGCTCATCAGCTTCTTCTGCGAATTCAGAAACGACAGGGCCATTGACCGTTTCAATTACCTCATATTCAATTGGGTCTTCACCATCCACATGGATTGTCTCTTCTATAACATCAGCTTCGTACCATTTGTCATCATATAAAAACCGATGCGGATTGTCTTCATGTCTTCGTTCAATATACAGCTGTTGGACATCTGGTCCGACATTCGTTACACCCCAAGCAATCTCTTCATTATGACCTAAAATCACCCCTGGAATACCAGCAAAAATAACACCTGACACATTATAATTCGGTGAGTCTAAATGAACTTGGTACCAAATAGACGGAGTCGCTAAATCTAAATGAGGGTCATCAGCTAAAACTGGCTTACCTGACTCCGTTTTACTCCCATCGACAACCCAATTGTTACTTCCATTAAACGGGTGAGGTGTTTCAGCTTTCGTTAAACTCGCTGTTATATCAATATATTCTTCATCAGAGATGTTTGAAGAACCATTCTCTGGATATGTCGGAAACAACTCAAGTGCTTCTTCCTCTTGAAAGTTGTGCATAGCATAATAGTTAAACGCTTGTCGCTCCCAATGACCACCTAAATCAAAGGCCATAAATTTGCCAATTGTCAAAGAGTCAAGTGGTGTCCACTCTCTCATCTCACTTAAGCCCATTAATGTGAATTCAACAGGCATACTACCTTCACTTTTAGCATGTGTTATATACGCATTCACTCCCGCTGCATAAGCCTCCAACGCCATTAACTCTTCAACATCATATTCAGCTAACGACTTTTCAGCAGCTCTCCTTAAACCGAGTGTTCTAAAATACTTATCAGTATCAACAGCCATGTCACCCACAACTTCACTTAATTCTCCCGAAGCTTGTCTTCGTGACATTTCCATTTGAAATAAACGATCTTGTGCTGTTGCAAACCCTTGAGCAAAAAAGAGATCTTCATCAGTCTCCGCTTCAATGTGCGGCACACCTTGTTCATCTCGAATAATCGAAACGTCGTGTGTCACCCCTTCAAATGATAACTCTTCTGAATCCTCCTCGGTATAACTCGCTACAGCAATGGCTCCTTCAGTTTGCGGTAAAGATCTGTTTATGTAAGCGTTAACATAAAGGAGTACGCTGACTACTGCAAATGTTAAGATTAATAAAATGATTAAACTCCACTTTACAAATTTATTTCTAGGTCGTTTCGTTTTAATTGACTCTCCCATGGCACAACCTCCTTTTCATTATAATAATATAAAAATTCTAAAAAATTAACACTTATATGTACTTTTTAACTTTTAATTTACGAACAGGATGAAAAAGCCTTATAATTAACGTTGGATTAATCGAATGAGGTGAACTTATGGATGCAAAGAAAAAAGCATTAATAGCAGGACTAATTATTGTGTTCTTTTTACTTATTGGTGTTTTCTATTTATCTTACTTAGGATTATCTGAAGACTCAGGTGAAGCTGAACAAGTAATAGAAGAAGCAGAACAATACTTATCTGAAAACTTCGATCAGCAGACTGAAGTTGTCGATACGCTGTTTGATAATACTGGAGTATATGAACAATTTCGTTATGCTGCAATAGTAGAGACTGAAGAGCATGATCATTTTAGATTTTTAGTATATTACCATAATCAATACGATGAATATATGGATAGTTACGTAGCTGAAACTTGGGAATACGAGTTAGAACAATTTCTAACTGCTGAATTAGAGGAACGTTTCGGAACAGATATAATCCATGATATGTGGATTACTTACCCGAAAGATGTTGGTCATCATTTAAATATTGACCGCAACAATATCCCTTCACTACAAGGTCAGTCAGCTAAACCAATTATCCGTGTAACATTAGATCGTGGACAAGAATCAGACGATGAAGATCATATGAACGAAATAATTAGCCTAATGCGCTCAGAACTAGACATTCCAGGTGGCAGTTTCACACTAGGATTTAACGATAACGCTCTAATCTTTAGTGATCGAAATATTCGAGAAGAATTTTAAATTATGGGTCAATGCTAATCGGGAAAGGTGTCGGATGACGTGCCTTTATTGTCGGATGAATCCTATTTATTGTCGGACGACGTGCCTTTAATGTCGGACAAGACGTCATAATTGCCGGACACGCCCTTGTTAATAATCAATGACCTAAGGACTTCAGCGCAAATTAAAACGCTGAAGTCCTTTTTTGCCCCTTAAAACATAAAAAAGCAGCCTAATTCAAACTAAATTAGACTACTCCGCTTAGAAAATATTTTATTTCTTAATTAGATTAATAATATCACTTTCAATTTTAGCCGGTGTCGTTTGTGGTGGATAACGTCTAATCACTTTACCGTCTTGGTCAACTAGAAATTTCGTAAAGTTCCACTTAATTTCGCCACCTAAAAAGCCTTTTTTCTCACTCGTTAGAAATTGGAACAATTCACTCTGTTCATCGCCTTTTACATCAACCTTTTTATAAATTGGGAATGTCACACCGTAGTTCAATTTACAAAAACTTTCGATTTCACGTTGTTCATCAAATTCTTGATTCATAAATTGATCACACGGAAACCCTAATATCTCAAATTCGTCATCCTCGAATTTTTTATAAAGTTGTTGCAAACCTTCAAACTGTGGTGTGAATCCGCATTTACTAGCCGTATTAACGATTAGCAGGACCTTCCCTTCATAATCCAACATTGACTGCTGACTCCCGTTACTTTGTTCCACCTCAATCTTATACAATTCGCTCAAAAAAATACCTCCCCCAACATTATGTGTTACAAGTTGAACATATCAATTGTCCGTTCACGTGTTCACCGTCTAAAAATCCATGATCACAGTAAACCTTTCGACCACATTTAGAACAATACCCAACAAACTCAACCATCTAAACACTCTCTCATAATTTTTCTTATAAAATACTTATAACAGACATTTATAAACATTACTAGTAAAAAAGTAATAACTAACAATTTTTCAAATTGCATTCAATCATTTATAATATAGTTATAAATCATTCAGGCAGGTGATGATCGTGAGTCTGAAATCGAGCATTTATAAGTTTTTACGTATCTGGAACGATGTCGATGCTGTCCGAAAAGGTCGAGTTGGACGCCGCGTCGGTCGACGTGTTGCTGGTCGCGCAACAGGTAAAGCATTTCGTAAGTTATTTAAATAAAACAAGAATCATAACTAAAACTTGGATTAGCCGAACTAGTCCAAGTTTATTTTTCGTCCTTTTTGACTAATTTTAAATCAACTTCATCCTCAACATCTTCACGTTCAATAAATTGCTTAAATAATTGTTGTACTTCGTTTGTGTCACCACTGCCATACACTTCACCATTAACGTATAGCTCAAATAGTGGTGCCGTCTCTTTCGGCTCTCGTTGCTCTGTATTGATGTCACAAGCTTTGCACTTTTTATAAAGCATTGTGTCAGCTTCTTCTTCCCAGTCACCTTGAGTTAAATAGTGACAATACCCATTATCATCAGCATCTTCGTTAAAATTAATATCCCAAAATGGACAAGTACCATTCTCATCATAACAGTTCGAACCTTGAGGAATGAATCGTTCAGGGTATAACCTTTTCTCTTCATAATCAATAGCTTGCTTAATTTCGTCTTCTGTTAAATAATCAAAATCACGAATGACGACTTTAAGTTCGCCGTATTGATACAAATGTCGTGGCTCTACGTTTGTACTTTTTACATAAACTTTCTCTTTACCGTATAATTCTTTTTTCTTCTCTAAATATTCATATCTATGTATAAAATCCTTCATGCTAATCCCCTCCGCTTACACAAGAATTCTCAATCTTCTATCTACTATATTATTATAATAGAGACAAGATGTACAAACATGTCTATTAAAAAGAAAAACTTGCCTGTCTTATGACACAAGCAAGTTTAACTTACATTTAAAACAACACCTGAAACAGCATCAACACTTACATCATATTCATGACCAGCGTACTCAATTACTACTAAGTAAATTAAGTCACCCTTCTCTTCTACTAAGTCTGCTTGAACTGGGTTACCGTTTACTGTTTCTAATGCTAGTTCGATCGCATCTAACTTTTCAATTGTTGTTTGGACATATTTCTTAGCTTCTTCAATACTAATAGAATGCACACGATTAACCCGTTGCTTATTAACAGAGACAACTTTACCACTTACGCCATCGACCGTTAAATCATAAATGTAATTTCCTTGTGATACGGTGATTTCAAATTGCTCTTGTCCATTTAACTCTAAGTTTTCAATTTTTCCTTCAACTTGTTCATAGACAATTTGTTCTAACTCATTATGTCCGATTAATTTTGTCGCATCTAACATCACGTTCGCCTCCGCATCCGTTTTCGCTTCTGAATATGGTTGCTCTTTCGTTTCAACTGTCGAAAAACCGAAAAAGCTTCCTAAGACGAATGTCCCTGCAAATGTGCTATAAAAGATTTTTTTACGCATATAACTCCTCCAACGATGACTCGTTTTCAACTCTACAATGACTAGTCTAATCAACGAACATGAGAAAAAAGAGATAACAACATTAAAAATAGATTAAAATTTGTCCGAAAATTTATGATAAAATATGATTAACTAACTAAAAGATCTAGTACAAGGGGGAGTTATCGTTGGATACTAAAAAGACACTCATCATTTCGATTATCGCAGGACTTCTAGTAATCGTCCTATTCACGGTCGTTTACTCGGAACCAGATCCTGAAGCTCAATCATTTGACGAAGTCTTCTTAAATGAATTAGACGAAGTTGAGGAAATCAATATTTTAAGTGGTAGTGGTGCTGAAGGTTCACAAGAAGTACAAGTAGAAGATTCTGAGGTTATTTCACAAATATTAGATGACTTTTCTGATATTGAGGTTAGGCGAACTGATTCAAGAGTTGACGCCTCAAGTTACATTATTTCGTTTGATAACTATATTATTGAAATGTCTGAGACTGCCAAGG
>NZ_AKIF01000095.1 GCF_000269905.1 Alkalibacillus haloalkaliphilus C5 | reverse complement strand
GATTATTAACTTTTATAAGTAGGACCTGCTTGACTAATGTCAGTTGGAACATAATCAAACTTACTGAAGTTGTTGTGGAACTTACGCGCTAATTCTTTTGCTTTTTCATCATAAGCATTAGCATCGCTCCAAGTTTTCTTAGGATTTAACACATCACTTGGTACTCCCGGGCAAGTCGTTGGCATATGAAGACCGAAAATGTCATCTTGGTTATAGTCGACATTATTTAATTCGCCTTCTAATGCAGCATGAACCATAGATCTTGTATGACTTAGCTTCATTCGAGATCCTTCACCATAACTTCCACCAGTCCAACCTGTGTTAACTAAAAATACTTGAACATCATGTTGATCAATTTTCTCACCTAACATTTTAGCATAAGTTGCAGCTGGTAAAGGTAAGAATGGTGAACCGAAGCATGCCGAGAATGTTGCTTCTGGCTCCGTTACGCCACGCTCAGTACCTGCTAACTTACTTGTGTAACCACTTAAGAAATGATACATTGCTTGTTCTTTTGTTAATTTACTAATTGGAGGTAATACTCCAAAAGCATCTGCTGTTAAAAAGATAATAGTATTTGGATGGCCTGCGATGCTTGGTTTTATTATATTATCAATATGTTCAATTGCATAAGCTGCTCTCGTATTCTCTGTTAGGCTCGTATCATCGTAATCTGGAAGTCTAGAATCTTCATCAACTACAACATTCTCTAATACTGCTCCAAAGCGGATTGCGTTATAAATTTGTGGTTCTTTTTCTTCTGATAAATTAACACATTTTGCGTAGCAACCACCTTCGATATTAAAGACACCATTTTGTGACCAACCGTGTTCATCATCACCGATCAGGCGACGATTTTCATCAGCAGATAACGTTGTTTTACCAGTACCTGATAAACCGAAGAATAAAGCAACGTCACCTTCTTCTCCAACGTTAGCTGAACAGTGCATTGATAGAACATCACTTTTTTGTGGAAGCATGTAGTTCATAACAGAGAAAATTGACTTTTTAATTTCACCAGCATATTCTGTACCGCCAATTAACACAATACGGTGTTTAAATGATACAATGATAAAAGTTTCTGAATTTGTACCATCTACTTCAGGGTCTGCCTTGAAGTGAGGGGCAGAAATAACAGTGAAATCTGTATTGTGGTTTTTAAGCTCTTCATCTGTTGGGCGAATAAACAGTTGATTAGCAAATAGGTTATGCCATGCAAATTGTGTAACGACTTTAATTGATAAGCGGTGTTTTTCATCAGCACCAGCAAATCCACGGAATGAATATAATTCGTCTTGTTCAGATAAGTAGTCTGTTACTTTTTGAAGTAAGTTATTAAACTTATCTTCGCTAATAGGTTGGTTTACTTCTCCCCATTCAACATGGTCTTTCGTTTCTTCATCTTCAACGATGAATTTATCTTTAGGTGAACGACCTGTATATAACCCTGTTGTCGCTCTAACTGCACCTGTTGATGTTAGAATTCCTTCTTCTCTAGATAAGATCTTCTCGACGAGTTCGGCAATAGATAAATTCTGTTGCATTGCGTCATCGTTAGCTAATTTGGAGACAAGTGTGTCCGCATTTATTGTCTTCATATTTAGATCACCCTTTACATTTGTATGTATAAATATTCTTTTTATATAAACTTCGTTAATAGTATAACACATTTACATAAATAAACCACACTATTAATAAAATTTTCACAAATTCTAATAAAAATGGGTGTTTACCTATTTAATTTTATCGTGTTTAAATAATTGGAAAAAATAGTCGTCAGTTGACACGATTTGCGCTTCACGTTATTATAATGCAGAAACGGTATTTCTCTTATCCAGAGTAGTGGAGGGAACAGGCCCTATGAAGCTCGGCAACCATCATTTTATGTGACAGGTGCTTACCCTGATGCAAGGTACTCCTTGGACGATAAGAGTGAAAGGTAGCGATCACCTTTCCCTTGTCAAGGCAGGGGAAAGGTTTTTTATTGCATTGAAGTTAATGTAAGTAAATTAAAATACGGTTATAAAATATAAAGTTAGTGAACGCTTTTCACTAGGGTATGAGATCCGTTCAATTAATTATTTGGGGAGGATATTTGTTTATGACGAATCAACGTCGGTTGTTTACTTCTGAATCTGTAACAGAAGGACATCCAGATAAAATTTGTGACCAAATCTCTGATGCGATTTTAGATGAAATTTTAACGCGTGATCCGAATGCTCGTGTAGCATGTGAGACGACTATAACGACTGGTTTAGTACTCGTATCAGGTGAAATCTCGACTTCAACTTATGTTGATATTCCAACGATTATTCGTGATACTGTAAAAGAGATTGGCTATACGCGTGCTAAGTTCGGCTTCGACTATGAGACGTGTGCTGTTTTAACATCAATAGATGAACAATCGCCTGACATTGCTCAAGGTGTAAATGAAGCCTTTGAAAAGCGTGAAGGACAAATGTCAGATGATGAGATTGAAGCGATCGGTGCTGGTGACCAAGGGTTAATGTTTGGTTATGCGAGTAATGAGACTGAAGAGTTAATGCCTCTTCCAATTTCGTTATCACATAAACTGTCTAAACGTTTAGCTGATGTTCGTAAGACAGAAATGGTACCTTACTTACGCCCGGACGGTAAGACTCAAGTGACTGTTGAGTATGACGATGAAGGTCAGCCAGAGCGAGTAGATACAATCGTTATTTCAACGCAACATCACCCTGAGATTGATTTAGAACAAATTAAATCAGACTTAATAAAACACGTTATTCGTCCGGTTGTACCTGAAGAGTTAATCGATGAAAAGACGAAATTCTTTATAAACCCTACAGGCCGCTTTGTAATCGGTGGTCCACAAGGTGATGCAGGCTTAACAGGTCGTAAAATTATTGTAGACACGTATGGTGGTTATGCTCGTCACGGTGGTGGCGCCTTTAGTGGTAAAGACGCGACAAAAGTTGACCGCTCAGCCGCATATGCAGCAAGGTATGTTGCTAAAAATATTGTCGCAGCAGGACTTGCTGACCAATGTGAAGTGCAGTTAGCATATGCGATTGGTGTTGCTCAACCAGTATCAATTTCAGTTAATACATTTGGTACAGGTTTAGTTTCAGAAGAGCGTTTAGTTGAGGCTGTTCGTGAAACATTTGATTTACGTCCAGCTGGAATTATTAAAATGCTAGACTTAAGACGCCCAATTTATAAGAAAACAGCTGCATATGGTCACTTCGGTCGTTCGGATGAAGAATTTACTTGGGAAAGAACGGACCGTGTTGAACAGTTGAAACAGAAAATAGGAATAGAGTAATTTAATAGAGCTATGAGCGTCAATTAGACACTCATAGCTTTTAGTTTACTTATTGCGATTTTGTTGTTCTTCTTTGTAAACTTGTCCTTTATCGATATAAGTTTGACGAATTCGGTTCATTTCCTTAAGGTCATCTTCAGTAATTTCCCGGACGACTTTAGCTGGTCTGCCGAAAGCTAGAGTATTAGCGGGGATCTTCTTTCCAGGTGGTACTAAACTACCTGCTCCAATAAAGGCATTTTTGCCAATCTCAGCTCCATCGAGAACTGTTGCTCCCATGCCAATTAATGCATTCTCTTTTAAAGTACATGAATGTAACATCACTTGGTGTCCAACTGTCACACCGTCTTCTATTATTAATGGTTGGTTCGGGCTTTGGTGTAACATGCTTTGGTCTTGAATGTTTACATTATTACCTATTTTAGTTGGTGAAACATCACCTCTTATGACAGTCTTAAACCAAATGCTACTATATGCTCCAATCGTCACATCACCTGTAATGACGACGTCTTCAGATATGTAAGCAGAAGGATCAATTGTTGGGTATTGTCCTTTGTATGGTAATATCATTTTCACCCTCCTATATGAATAATATGGTAAGATAATTATAACAAAATTTATGCACGTTTTGTTACGGGAGGGGAAAGTGGATGTTAGTTCGCGAAAGTAAAAACCCTAAAGCGGTCATTGTTTTAATTCATGGAGCTTTTGAACATTCAGGACGTTATGAGTGGTTAGTTAACCAATTAAATCATAATGGCTATCATATTGTTTATGGTGATTTGCCAGGACAAGGTACGAATAAAGGTAAAAAAGGTTTTATCAAATCATTCGATGATTATATTGTCACGGCCGAAAAATGGATTAATCACGCATTAACTTATGAATTACCAGTGTTTATGCTTGGTCATAGCATGGGTGGTTTAACGATCATTCGCGCGCTTCAAGAAAAACAGTATCCAATTAAAGGGGTTATACTATCTTCTCCAGCATTAGGCATTCATAACGTACCAGAGAAACCGCTTTATCTCATTTCAAAAATGCTAAATTATATATTACCGACTATTTTATTTAAGACGAACATCCACTCGGAAATGGCAACACGGAATGACGCATTTTACGCTAGGGATTTATCAGATCCGCTTTATTTACGCAAAGTTTCGGTAAGATGGTATCACGAGTTTGAGAATGCCATTAATGAGGCATTTGATAAAATTAACGACTACCCAGAAGTCCCGACATTAATTTTACAAGCAGGTGAGGACTTATTAGTACCTGTAGAAAATGTGGAGTCATGGTATGAAAGGTTAAGCATTCAAGATAAAGAGATCAAGATTTGGGAAAACTTATATCATGAAGTATTTAATGAACCCGAACGTGACGAAGTGTTAAGTCAAGCTTTACACTTTTTAAATACTCAATTAGTAGAAGAAAAACAGGAGGGCTAATGCTTTTATGAAGATTCCAAACTCTCTATCTCAAGTTTTAACGACTTGTTATAAAGATCTATTTCCACAAGTTAACGAAAAACTCGAGCAATTGAAAGAACAAGCTAATCGCATTCCTAATAAAGAGTTAAGAACGCAGGCTTTAGCAAGTATTGAATCAAAAACTTTTCATTGTGAAGGTGGCTCAATTTATGCCACTTTAGCGCGCGACCATTGGAAAAAAGCGATTGAGTTTATTGTAGCCTATCAAACAATTAGCGATTACCTTGATAACTTGTGTGATCGAAGTAAGTCACTAGACCCTGAGGATTTTCGACAGTTACACGAAGCACAGTTGGATGCGATTCGAATAAACCCAGATTTAGATGGGGTAAATTATTATCGACTTCGTGAAGACCAAGAGGATGCCGGTTATTTATTACATTTAGTCGAAGAGTGCCAGCGAATTATTAAGCAAATTCCTCAGTATGGTTTGATTCAACCGTATATTGAACGGTTAGCTTCATTATATGTCGACTTACAAGTTCATAAGCACGTTGTTGACCATGAACGTGTCCCTCGATTAACGACTTGGTTTGAACAGGAAAATGACGACGATGATTTGTACTGGTTCGAATTTTCAGCAGCAACGGGCTCTACTTTAGGAATTTTTTGCTTAATTTCTTATGGACTAGCTAATGAACAACATGGTCGTATAATGTTAGAATCTTTCTTCCCGTCATTACAAGGCTTACATATATTATTAGACTATTTTATTGACCAACATGAAGATGAAGTTGAAGGAGATTTAAACTTCGTTAATTATTATGAAGATGAATCAGAAAAGAGAGCTAGGGTCGGTCATATGATTAAGCGAGCAAGGAACGAGTTAAGTGATATCCCAGATCAACAATTTCACCAGTTAATTATTGATGGGTTAGTCGGGTTATATTTATCAGACCCTAAAGTAAAAGAGGTTAGTGGTGCAGATGAAGCTGTTAAACAACTGTTACAAGATGCTGGTTGGCGAGCTAAGATTGTGTATTGGAACGGGAAAGCTTATCGAAAATTGAAGGGACGAAAGTCGGCATAATATAGTAAAGGAAAAACCCGCTAGATTTAGTGAAGCTAAATCTAGCGGGTTTTTTATTGGCGCTCAGGAAAATTTATTGGCGCTCAGGAAAATTTATTGGCGCTCAGGAAAATTTATTGGCGCTCAGGAATTTTTATCAGCGCTCAGGAATTTTTATCAGCACTCACAGAAATTTTTCAGCGCTCAATCATCACTTCTTATATACAGCAACGACGAAAGGTGCTTTTTTACTTCTATTGACCATTTGGTATTTTGCAATATCAACTTCTTTAGCCGGTTTAGTTGCTAAATACTCTAGTAGTTCGTTTTTTTCAATCTCACCTGTTTCGTGACCAGAATAGATGACAATTACAATATAGCGTTCTGGCTTCAACAATTTTAGAATGCCTTCAATTGCTTCAATTGTCGTGTTGGCATTTGTCGTAATAGATTGATCGCTGCCTGGTAAAAAGCCTAAATTAAAGATTGCGCCATCGATCTCATTAACATTTCTTTTAGTTAACTCTTCATAGACATGTTCATTGCCGCGTAAAATGGGGGTGATTTGTTTAGCAAGATGATCGTTAAACATTTGTTGTGACTGATCTATTGCTTCTTGTTGAATGTCGAATGAATAGACACGACCATTTTCACCCACTAATTGACTAAGCATTAAACTATCATGTCCATTACCTAAAGTCGCATCAACGACTACGTCACCTTGTTGAATAGTATCAATGAATAGCTGGTGTGCAAACGGAATAATTTGTTTCATGAATGTGTCATCTCCAATGGTTGAAAATGTTTACCTTGCCAACTGAAGCGGCGTTTAAATTCAGCGTCGATTTCATTAAGCACATTAAACTTATCCATACTCCACATTGGACCAACCATTAACTCTATTGGACCATCACCGGTAATTCTATGAATGATCATTTCAGATGGTAATACTTCAAGTTGATCGACAACGAGTTGAACATATTCATCTCGTGATAAAAACTTCACTAACCCTTTTTCATATTGTTTAATCATAGGCGTGTTTTTTAATAAGTGAAGTAAATGGATTTTGATACCTTGAATGTCCAACTGAGAAACGATCTTTGCTGTTTCTAGCATCATGTCATAATCTTCGCCAGGTAAACCATTAATAATATGAGAGCAAACGCGAATATTATGTTTGCGTAACTTATTAACGCCTTCGATATAACAATCTAAATCGTGAGCTCGATTGATCAGCTCACTCGTTTCTTCATGAGCTGTTTGTAAACCAAGTTCAACCCATAAATAAGTTCGTTTATTTAATTCAGCTAAATATTCGACGACGTCATCTGGTAAGCAATCAGGCCTTGTTCCGATCGATAACCCAATGACACCATCTTGCTTCAACACTTTCTCAAACTTCTCGCGTAACTCATCAACAGGTGCGTGAGTATTGGTGTAAGCTTGGAAATATGCCATATACTTGCCGTTTTTCCATTTGTCATGCATATTGTCTTTTACTTTATGGAATTGAACTTCTAGATCCTCTGCACGGTCACCGGCGAAGTCACCACTACCAGCAGCTGAACAAAAAGTACACCCTCCATGGGCTACAGTCCCGTCACGATTTGGACAGTCAAATCCTCCATCTAACGGTACCTTAAACACTTTATGACCAAACGTTTGTTTTAAATGATAATTCCATGAATGATATCGTTTATGATCCAACGAATAAGGAAACGGATTTTGCATAATTTAACTCCTTAATACTTAAATTCTGAACCTATCTTAACACGTGAGAAGGTTGTTTTGTCACACTGAAGCTGTTTTTAACATATTTAAACAGTATGAAGCTTGACATTTACAAAGAGGTTGATTAAACTTTATATACAAATATTCTACTATAATTGTATAGCTTAAAAGCAATTATAAAGGAGTAGTAAGAAATTCGACAAACTCAGAGAGGTAACGGTTGGTGAAAGTTACTTTTGTCGCTTCTGAACTCGCCTTTTAGTTATGTGTATGAAAGAAGTAGTACACATCGTTTTTCCGCGTTAAGGAACTCGAGTGAGCCACATACATATGTGTTGGCTAATTTGGGTGGTACCACGGGTAATACTCTCGTCCCAATTTTTGGGGCGGGAGTTTTTTATGTTTAACTTAAGTTTTACAAAAAAATGAAACGAAATAAAGGAGGAAATGATCGTGGCTTTTAATCATCGTCAAATCGAAGCCAAATGGCAACAATATTGGGAAGATAATAAGACGTTCGAAACGAACACTGATTCAGAAAAGCCTAAGTTTTATGCACTTGATATGTTTCCATACCCATCTGGTGCAGGCCTTCACGTGGGTCACCCTGAAGGTTATACGGCAACAGATATCTTATCTCGTATGAAACGTATGCAAGGTTATGAAGTGTTACATCCAATGGGGTGGGACGCTTTTGGTTTACCTGCAGAACAATACGCAATTGATACAGGTAATGACCCAGCAGTATTCACTCAACAAAACATTGAAATCTTTAAACGTCAAATTAAATCTCTAGGTTTCTCTTATGATTGGGACCGCGAGATTAATACGACAGATCCAAACTATTATAAATGGACACAATGGATCTTTGTTAAATTATATGAAAAAGGTTTAGCTTACATCGATGAAGTACCAGTTAACTGGTGCCCAGCTTTAGGAACAGTATTAGCGAATGAAGAAGTAATTGACGGTGTCAGTGAGCGTGGAGGTCATCCAGTAATTCGTAAACCAATGCGTCAATGGATGCTGAAAATTACAGAATATGCTGATCGCCTTTTAGAAGATTTAGATGAACTTGACTGGCCTGAAAGCTTAAAAGATATGCAACGTAATTGGATTGGTAAATCTGAAGGTGCTGAAATTACTTTTGATATTGATGGAACAAACTCTAATTTTAAAGCTTTCACAACTCGTCCTGACACAATTTTCGGTGCGACTTACGCAGTTTTATCTCCAGAGCATCCGTTAGTTGATCAAATTACGACTGACGATCAACGTGACAGTGTTAAGGTGTATATTGATGAAGTTGAAAAGAAAAGTGATTTGGAGAGAACGGATTTAGCAAAAGATAAAACAGGTGTATTCACCGGTGCATATGCAGTTAATCCAGTAAGTGGAGAAAAGATGCCAATATGGATTGCGGACTATGTTCTAATGTCTTATGGTACAGGTGCCATTATGGCTGTACCAGCACACGATGAACGTGACTATGAATTTGCTAAAAAGTTTGACCTACCAATTGTTGAAGTTGTTTCTGGTGGGAACATTGATGAAGCGGCATACACTGAAGATGGTGAACATATTAACTCAGACTTTTTAAATGGACTAAAAACGGATGAAGCTATACAAAAGGCGATTGATTGGTTAGAAGAACACGGTCGCGGTACGAGACAAACGACATACCGTCTACGTGATTGGTTATTTAGCCGTCAACGTTATTGGGGCGAACCAATTCCTATTATTCATTGGGAAGATGGTACGATGTCAACTGTTAATGAAGAAGATCTACCACTAGAACTTCCTAAAACGACTGAAATTAAACCTTCAGGAACAGGAGAGTCACCGTTAGCGAATATGGCAGAGTGGGTAGAAGTAACAGATCCTGAATCAGGTAAAAAAGGTCGAATCGAAACGAATACGATGCCGCAGTGGGCAGGAAGCTGCTGGTATTACTTACGTTACATTGATCCGCATAATGATGAAATGATTGCTGCCCCTGATAAATTGAACAAATGGCTACCTGTTGATATTTACATCGGTGGTGCTGAACACGCTGTACTTCATTTACTATACGCTCGTTTTTGGCATAAAGTACTGTATGACCTAGGTGTTGTACCAACAAAAGAGCCATTCCAAAAGTTATTTAACCAAGGTATGATCTTAGGTGAAGGTAATGAAAAGATGAGTAAGTCAAAAGGTAATGTTGTAAACCCAGATGACATCGTAAACTCACACGGTGCTGATACGCTAAGATTGTATGAAATGTTTATGGGGCCATTAGAAGCTTCAGTTGCATGGAGTACAAATGGCTTAGACGGAGCACGTCGTTTCCTGGACCGTGTATGGCGTTTATTCGTTGATGATGAAGGGAAATTATCAACAACGGTATCAAAAGGTGAAAATCCTGACTTAGTAAAGGTTTATCATGAAACGGTCAAAAAGGTAACAGAATACTACGATGAATTAAGGTTTAATACAGCTATTTCACAAATGATGGTGTTTATTAATGAATGCTATAAAACAGATTCAGTACCTCGTGAGTACGCAGAAGGATTTGTTAAGTTAATAGCACCAATTGCTCCTCATATCGGAGAAGAAATATGGTCTAAGTTAGGTTATGAAGGAACTGTAACTTATGAGCAATGGCCAGCTTATGATGAATCAAAACTTGTAGAAGATACTGTAGAAATTGTGCTACAAGTAATGGGCAAAGTTAGAGCAAAAGAAAGTGTTCCTAAAGAGGCAACTCAAGAAGAATTAGAAGAAATCGCATTAAATAATGAGACAATTCAAGAATGGATTGAAGGTAAGACGGTACGTAAAGTGATTGCAGTTCCAGGAAAGCTAGTAAATATAGTAGCTAATTAATGTAGCTGGAGGGATGACCCTCCTCCTACATTTAATATTTGAAACGGAGGGTTAAATGTGAGTGAGGAAATAAAAGAAATCTTACCAGAAGAGTTAGAGAAAGAAATTAAGAATGGATCAAAATATACAATAGTAGATGTTAGGGAAGATGAAGAAGTAGCAACTGGTATGATTCCAGGAGCAAAACACATTGCATTACAAACTATTCCTGATCGATTAAATGAATTGCCGAAAGACAATGAATATGTAATGGTCTGTCGCTCAGGTAAAAGAAGTCATAATGCCTGTATGTTTTTAAATGAGAGAGGATATAGCACCGTTAACTTAAAAGGTGGCATGTTAGAGTGGACAGGTGAAAAAGTCTTTTAAGATTTATTGTTGACTTTTGATTTCCAACCTGGTTATAATGACCCCTGTCGCCAAAAAAGGATAACAAATCTTCAACGGTGACAGGGTATAAATTTCCATCTATGAATAATTGACATTATTAGATGAGATACGCTATAATTCTTATTACAACGAATCAATAGAAGTGATGAGTTGTTGATTAATAAAATATCGAATCAAAAAGTTATTGACACTTATTTTGGTAGATGTTAAATTAATTAAGTCGCCTTTTGAAGAGGCAAAAAACAAAATATAAAAAGTTGTTGACTTACAAATCTCAACTTGTTATATTAGTTAAGTCGCTTTTTCAAGCGGCTAAC
>NZ_AKIF01000094.1 GCF_000269905.1 Alkalibacillus haloalkaliphilus C5 | reverse complement strand
AGAAGCAGAGAAAACCACATCTATATCCTATTAAGGAAATTTTAAAACGCTTTAATCTTCAAGAAACTGAAGCGCTAATGTTGGATGACCTAAAACCTGGGTTGGATATGGCGAAAAGTTGTAATGTGGATTTTGCCGCTGCTGGCTGGTCACACGTCATTCCTGAAATTAAGCAACAGATGGAATTGGAATCAAAATACTACTTTGAAACAGTAGAAGAATTCAATCGATTAGTATTGAGTAAATAACAAAGGCATTTAGGTGATTTTTTGAAAAAGGAGATACCAAAAAAGATACATATTATAGGCTCTGTTGGAAGTGGTAAAACAACTTTAGCAAATGAATTATCTTCAATGTTAGAAATGCCTTATTACGAATTAGATAATGTAGTTTGGATAAGGAATAAATCTGGAGATATAAGAAGAACAGAACAAGAAAGAGAAGAATATTTAAATAGTATAATACAATCTGAAAGTTGGATAATTGAAGGGGTACATAATGAGGATTGGGTAAGTAATTGTTTTCATAGTGCAGACTTAATTATTTTTTTAGATACCAAATATTCAATAAGAACATACCGAATAATAAAGAGGTTTCTGAAACAAAAACTTCGATTAGAAAAATCAAACTATAAACCAACATTTGAAATATTTTTAAAAATGTTTAAATGGAACCGATACTTTGAAAAGATAGGAAAAGCAAATTTCTTTAATAAGTATGTTATACATAAAGATAAGATAGAGATTATTACTAACACAAATCAAATTAAAAAAATTTCATCTAACGGGCAGCAAGGGTCAAATAAGAATTTTAGATTGTGATGATCAACTAATGAAGCAATTTAGTTCAATAAGGTATGATGTACTAAGGATTAGATGTAGAGCATGCATCAATTATAATTGTCATTAAGGGAAGCGATATATAAGAGAGATAATGAGTTAAGTGCTTCAGAATAAAGGGGATTAAAAATAATGGATGGAAAAGAAATTATAAAAATGTTTGGTTTTGAAGTTAAAGAGGAGCCTAAGAGTATTTATCCATTTTCACCAGTATATCGAGTAAGACATGGTAATGATGATGTTGTTGTAAAACGTACGCAAACAAGAGCGGATAATGTAATTGCTTATACTACTATGCTAAAAGATAGAGGGATAAATGTCGTAACACCTGTAAAGTTACATGTTGATAACCCGCAAAAATATGAAGATACAAATTTTGTAGTCTACCCGTTTATAGAAGGTAAGAAATACACAGGGGATGATAGAGAAATCTATGAAGCTGGGAATTTATTAGGCCAAATTCATAGTTTTTCTCCTATTTCTAATACCTTTAATCTTCTTGAATATGATGTTTATGACTTTAATCAAAAAGAAGTAGAAGAGAGTATGGAAGCTATTATACAACATGCGGATAAAGCTCAAGTCGAAATAGACCCAGGATTAAAAGCAAAGCTATTAAAAAGTGTTGCAATTCAGGAAGAACTTCAACATGCGGGATTACCACTTGTTGCTACTCCTCATGATTATAAAGCAAATAACTTGGTATTAATCCCGAAACCGTTTCTAATTGATCCAGATAATGCGACATGGATACCAAGAATATTTGATCTGGCATTGGCATTACTGCTTTTTCATAATGAGCATGAAGAAGCCGCAGACCGGATTTTTACAATAAATGAATGGAAATTATTTTTATCAGGATATAAAGAATATATTTCTTTAACTGAAATAGAAAAAGTATTTTGGGAAAAGGCGATAAAGCATGTCTTTCTTGATGAAGTAATGTGGCTGATGGCTGAGTACGAAGAGGACTGGCAAAATCCGTCTCAACAAAGATTGTTTAAAAGCTTAATGTCTATAATGATAGATAGTGTAGACTATAACCTGGAGTAAGAAGTTTAAAAAGAGACTCAACTAATATAGTTAATACTCAATTATTGAGCTAACGGGGACGATTGTTCAATAAGGATGATTGCTCTTCAACTAACGGATCAGTTTAGTTGAAGATTCAATTTTAATTTTTTAGGAGGAAGTTCATTGCAGGAAAAAGAAGCAAGACTATTTTCAGAACCACTTTATCCATACATACAACCTAATAAATTGGAAATAAAATTAGTTCAAAGTAAACCACTTAGAAGGCTGAAACATTTAGCGCATTTCGGTGCTGGTTCATTAGTATCACCAGTTGTGCATAGTAGATTTGAACATACAGTAGGTGTATGGAAACTAACTGCACTTTATTTCCCGGAAGATATCGAGTTACGGGTAGCAGCATTGCTACATGATATTGGACATTTACCATTTTCACATGCAGTAGAAAACACCTTAAACTTTAACCACCATCAATTAACTGAGCATTATATTTTAGAAGATGAAATATCATCTATATTGCAACAACATAATATTAGCCCTTATAAAATTATCCAAATCTTAAATGAGCCTTCTGTTATTACAGGGAAGGGTAATATTTTAGGAATTGACCATCTTGATAGTTTCTTTAGAGACACATATATGGCGGGTATGATAGAAACTCTTCCTAAAGATTTATTACATAAGATTAGATGTAATTCTAAAGGGATAGTAACTGATATTGAGACAGGACATTATCTATTAAAACTAATATTGTCAGACCATAAGCTATTCCTATCGCCACAAATGATTGCCGTAGACAGATTATTAGCAGAGTCAATAAAACTCCACTGGACTGTAGATACAGTTAACAAAGATGAATTTGTTAAATTAACGGACTCAGATGTAATTTCAATGTTAAAAGCATCCCCATCAGTTGAAGCCAAGGAGATAATAAATACTTTACTCTTTTCTCCAGATAAAATTAGAATTAACAACCCCAAAAATGGAAAGGGTTATTCGATTGGAATTAGGAAGGTATATAGTAAAGTACCTATGTATCAGGGAAGGGCAATAACAGAACAAAGTATAGAAGCAAGGAACATTTTGGAGGATTTGCAAGGTTTATCATTTGATTTAGAAGTTCTTATAACTACTCAATAGTTCAATATGATCAGCCACTTCTTTCACAATTAAAGCAGGTTGCTGTAATTATAAAAGAATTTAATAATTACAATTGAAACAAAACTGATGTTAACCGCATTAAGTTATAAAGGGGGGGGTGTTTTTATGAAAAAGAAATCTATGAACTTTATCACAATGGTTTTTGGGGTAGTTGTAGGAATAGCTATATATGAAGGAATAAAGGTTCTAATCCAAAATTTATTTTAATTGTGAAACAGTGTACTTAAACAAACGGGGCCAACAGTTCAAGTACGTTCATTTTATTCTCTTTTATTTTATAATGCGCACTTAAGGGAGAGTTGTTAATTGGGATATGAAGTAATTCTAAACACACCAATATCAAATAACGAAGTACCAGAATTAAGAGAACTTGTTAGCTGGAATAGGCGTGAGGAAGATTATCCGAGATTATTCGAACGTTGTAATTTCTGGGCAGGAGTAAGGAACGAAAATCAAAAGCTTATAGCTTTCGGTTATGTGTGTGGAATGGGCTTAGAACATGGTTATATGGAAGATGTAATCGTTCATCCTGATTATCAAGGGCAAGGGATAGGCATTGAGCTGGTCAAAGAATTATTAAGGGCATCAGAATTTTTTGGATTAGAAATTGTAACAGTTACATATGAAGAAAATAAAGCAAGCTTCTATGAAAAATGTGGTTTTACACCTGGCTCAGGAGCAGTTTGGCAATCATTAAATTAATTGTTTTTAAACTATTGGGGCAAGAATTTAACAAGACGATCAAGTAAATTGGTCGTCTTTTTTTATTGATACAATTATTGGAATATTATGTTAACATTAGTGTAGAAGATATTAAACTAACGGAGCAGAATAGTTCAATAAGGATAAGGTTATGAAATTCAAAAGAAGTTAAATGGTAGGGGGTGTATTAGATGAATAGAGTTGAATTTATCCGTAATGAAGAAAAGAAATACCATGATTTTTGTTACGAAAACTACAAATTATTCGAAGAAGGCTCATGGCTATATAAACCCGTTAAAACAGTAATGGATTTACTATCAATGTTGGAGGGGAAAACTAATATTAAAGTGCTTGATTTAGGTTCAGGAGTGGGTAGAAATAGTATCCCAATTGCACAAGATATAAAAACGAAAAATGGAAAAGTGTTTTGTGTAGATTTATTGGATTCTGCATTAGATAAGTTAGAACTGTATAGCAGTGAGTACGGAGTAGAAGAAGTAATTGAAACAAAAAAAGCGGATATAGGAAGTTACGTTATTCCGAAAAGTGAATTTGATTTTATTGTTGCTGTATCAACATTAGAGCATGTTGAATCAGAATGTGTATTTGAAAATGTAATTCGACAAATGGCATTTGGAACAAAAGATGGAGGAATAAACTGTATCATTGTTAATTCAGAAGTAGAAGAAATTGATATTGATACAAATGAGAAATTAGACGCAATGATGGAAGTAAATATAAAAACGGAAGACATGATGAATAAACTAAGTAATATTTATGATGGTTGGGAAGTAGTTAATCAGTTAGTAAAGCCACTCGAATATAAGATTATTCGTAATGAAAGAGATGTATTATTAAAAACAAATGCTATCACTTTCGTTGTAGGAAAGAAATGATATTTCACTAACGGGGCAAGATCACTTAAAAAGAAAGTTCAATATTTAAATTAGTAAATAATTATTTTGAAAGGGGGAACTTTATATGGAAATTAAAACAATGACATTACAGACAGCAAAATTAACTGAAATGAAAGATTTTTATATTAAGCAATTAGGATTTATTTTGATAGAGGAAAACGATGACAGTTTTAGGTTTGCTGTTGGTAGTAGCGAATTAGAATTTACTTCAAATGGAGTAACAAAAATCCCTTACTACCATTTTGCCATCAATATTCCTTCAAATAAATTTATTGAAGCAAAAACATGGATAAAGGAGAGAGTTAGTTTAAATTTAGAAGATGGACAAGATGAGGTTGATTTTTCTCATTTACCTGCCCACGCTTTATACTTTGATGACCCATCTGGTAATGTGGTTGAGTTTATTTCTAGGCATTCAATGAAAACAGACCAAGACAAACCATTCTCAATAAAGAGTGTTCTAAATATAAGTGAAATAGGTGTGACAGTCAATGATGTATTCAGTGCAGCGGACGCTCTAAACAAAGTTGGTGTAACTGAACGGGATAATGAAGTCATAAATGAACAAACTCTTAATTTTATGGGGGATAGAAAGACAGGCGTATTTATCATTTTGAATCAACCTGGAAGAAGGTGGATTTTCTCAGAAAAACTTTCTAATACCTTCCCACTTTCAATCACGTTATCTAATAATAGTAAAATAGATGTTAATACGAACGGTGAGTTAAGTACAACAGCGTAAAGGTGTTTTGATGAGAAAGGAAGTACCTTAATGGTTTCTTTAGCCCTTGGGTCTTGTTATGGTATTAACGGGCGTTAGTTGAAGAACTGGCGTAATAAAGGGACTTAGAAAAATTCTAAGCCCCTTATTGAAGTTACTCTCAAAAGTCATTTATACTCTTTTAAACAACATGTAGAGTACAGGTACAAGTAATAGCGTTAATACAGTTGAGAAAGCAATCCCGGAAATGATCGTGATTGCGAGTGGTTGGAATAATACATCACCACTTATGGCAACAGGTGTTAGTGCGATAATCGATGTAATTGTTGTTAGTCCTATTGGTCTAAGTCGAGCTTCAACTGACTTAACAACGGCTTCATTAATGGTAGAGTTTGATTTGATTGATTGTTCAATGAAATCGACTAATACTAATGAATTCCTTACCACTATACCTGTTAGTGAGACCATGCCGGTAATAGCTAAGAAGCTAATTGGCGTTTGAGTGACGAATAACCCTAATATAGCTCCTGCAATCGCTAAATAGACAGATATTAAAATAAGAAATGGCATTGTTAGTGAGTTGAACTGAAATGCAATTAATAAATAAACGAGTAATACCCCTTTTGACAGCGTTATAAAACTATAAGTTAAAATAAAAAGCATAGCCTTGAATAATAACGAGTTCGGTTTTGAAGTACAAAATTACAATTAGTAGGTAAAATCACATTAGATTTAAAAGCTGAATTGACTAACATAATCACATTTTAATCAGCACATAAAAACGCTCAGAGATGAAAAATCTCAGAGCGTTTCTTTGTATTGTCATATTCAACTAAAGCACCCATTAATTTAAAATCTGGTTTACCTTCTTATCATCTTCTAACGATTCTTGTATTAGTTCTTTTAGTTTATCTTCGTTTTCAATTTCACTCAAATTTATTCCATACCATTCTTGTAGATTTTCCCTCGTAATTTTATACTCTTCCATACCATCAACCATTTCAAAATTAAAGGTTACCCAGTCCACATTTTGTATCAAAGAAAAAAGATATGAGGCATTGTTAATAGCTGTTTCTTTGTCATTTAATTCTGATTCTATCCAATCATAGTTTACAATGATCCCATATGGTTCTTCTTTAGTTTTAAGTTCTAATCCACTAAAATGTTTTGCCCCTTGTAAATGAATAACAGAATTAACTATTGCACTGTTATCACCTACATATGAACCTTTATATTGAAATAAATCAACATCAGTATTATTTGAATTTGAATTACAACCACTTAAAAAGAACATTACCAATAGTGAAAACAACAAGAATTTAATCATTTGTCTCAACTTCATTTCCCCCTTTATAAATATCCATTATAGAAATATAACATAAAAATCAAAACACTTTCTGTAATTATTCTGCCAGTTAGTTTAAGTACAGCACATCGCATTCAAGTATTTTGATTTTAACATAAATAATTAATTCCTTTAGATTTTATCAGATAAACAAACACAGTAATTATCAGCGTTTTTAACAACCGAATTCTGCGATTGACAGGAATTTATGTCACCTAGCAAAACATGCTAAATAGGGTGCCATTTTGCCTTCTTTTTGTTTATAAACATTGTTAAATCAACAAAATAAGCAATCCAATTTATATGCTAGTTGGATTGCTAAAAGGTTCGTTATTTTGTGTTTTGTGCTCTTAAACCGAACCCGTTACTTGAATAAGGCTATGCTTTATAACTCTGTTTATACAAACATGCTTAGACCCATCATTAGAGAGCTTAACAGCATGGCAATAATCATTAAATAGATCACGATCGTCGTCCATGTCTTTTTCTTTCTACGAGATGAAGCATAAGGAGCACGAGGCTTTTTGTTGTTAGACACAATGATTCCTCCCTTAAATTAATCCGCTAATCTCATTGTAAAAGAAAAACAAGCATTGGACAAGACAAAACTTTGCTTTACAATAAAAGTAGATGACGAATTTTTCTTACAACTGTAAAATGGGGTTAGAAGGGAGAGGTTACATAATGACAGAACGTTTTAATGAACAATTAAATGAATGGAAGAATCAAGTTAAAAAAACGAATGAACGCTTTCCAGAGAGAAAAGAACAATTTGTAAACAAATCTGATATAGAAATTGATCCACTATATTATCCAAAAGAAGATCAAGTCGATGAAAAATATAGTGAAAAGATTGGTTTTCCAGGCCAATATCCATTCACTCGAGGTATTCAGCCTTCAATGTACCGCAACCGTTTTTGGACGATGAGACAATATGCAGGGTTTGGTTCAGCTGAAGAGACGAACAAACGTTTTCGTTATTTGTTAGAACAAGGTCAGACTGGTTTATCAGTAGCTTTTGATTTGCCAACACAAATTGGCTATGATTCTGATGACCCGATGTCTGAAGGTGAGGTCGGTAAAGTTGGTGTTGCTATTGATTCATTAGAAGATATGGAAACGCTTTTAGAAGGGATTCCTCTTGATCAAGTTAGTACATCAATGACGATTAATGCACCTGCTTCTGTATTATTATGTATGTACATAGCTGTAGCAGAAAAACAAGGTGTACCGAAAGAGAAAGTGACCGGTACGATTCAAAATGATATTTTAAAAGAGTATATTGCAAGAGGAACATATATTTATCCACCCAAACCGTCAATGCGGTTAATTACGAATATATTCGAGTATTGTGCAAATGAAGTGCCGAAGTTTAATACGATTAGTATTTCTGGCTACCACATTAGAGAAGCGGGTTCAACAGCTGTTCAAGAAGTGGCATTCACCCTTGCAAATGGCATGGCTTATGTTGATGCTGCAATTGAAAGCGGTTTAGCAGTCGATCAATTTGCACCTAGATTAGCCTTTTTCTTTAATGCACATAACAATTTCTTTGAAGAAGCGGCTAAATTTAGAGCAGCTAGACGTATTTGGGCAAAAATGATGAAAGAAAAGTATCAAGCGCAAAATGAAAAAAGCTGGCGTTTACGTTTCCATACACAAACAGGTGGTTCAACACTGACAGCGCAACAGCCAGATAACAATATTGTTCGAGTGGCACTCCAAGCATTATCAGCTGTACTAGGTGGTACTCAAAGCTTGCATACGAACTCAAGAGATGAAGCGTTAGCTTTACCGACAGAAGAGTCGGCTCGTATTGCATTACGTACACAACAAATTATTGCTCATGAAAGCGGCGTTGCTGATACTGTAGATCCACTTGCAGGTTCTTATTACGTTGAAAAGATGACTGATGAGGTCGAAAAGGAAGTTATGGAGTATTTAGATCGGATTGAAGAGATGGGCGGTGCCGTTCAAGCCGTTGAAGAAGGGTATATGCAACGTGAAATCCATCAAACTGCTTACGAGACGCAGAAAAAGATCGAGTCACAAGAAGAAATTATCGTCGGTATGAATGAATTTAAAATTGAAGAAGAAGTCCATGAAGATTTATTAAGAGTGGATGAACAATTAGAACAAACTCAAGTAAACCAAGTGAAAAATATACGCCAAATACGTGATCAATCTCAAGTAGATGAACAATTAAGCAAATTAAAACAAGCAGCACAAAAATCAGATGAGAACTTAATGCCTTATATTTTAGACTGTGTAAAATCGTACGCTACAGTCGGAGAAATCTGTCACGTACTACGCGATGAATTCGGTGAGTATACAGGGATGTAAAAGGAAGGGAGAATGTCAGTATGGAACGGAAAATTAGAGTACTAATTGCCAAACCAGGATTAGATGGTCACGATCGTGGTGCGTTAGTCATCGCTCAAGCTTTACGTGATCACGGAATGGAAGTTATTTATACTGGGCTAAGACAATCACCAGCACAAATTGCGCAAGCTGCGATTCAAGAAGATGTTGATGTTGTTGGGTTATCATCACTTTCAGGTGGTCATAAAACTTTGTTTCCAAAAGTCGTTGAAGCGTTAAAAGAAAAAGGTGCAGAGGATATCCCAGTTATTGGTGGTGGGGTTATTCCAGATGAAGACATTGATTATTTATTAGAGCAAGGCTTGCAGAAAATCTTCACACCAGGTACACCAACAACTGAGACTGTTGACTTTATTAAATCTTGTGTAAGTGGTGATTCAAATGAATAAAATCGCACATATCGGAATTGCGGTATCAAGTATTGATGAGACTTTACCTTTTTACCGAGACCAACTAGGGCTTGAGTTTAAAGGAGTTGAAGAAGTAAAATCAGAACATGTTAAAGTTGCCTTCTTAAAAATTGGCGAAAGTGCTATCGAACTATTAGAACCTCTTAACGCTCAATCACCGATCGCTAGATATATCGAGAAGAAAGGTGAAGGCATTCATCATATCGCTTTAGATGTAAATGATATTGATGAACGTTTAAACACTTTAAAAGAACAAGGCGTACCGTTAATTCACGAACAACCGAAAGTTGGAGCACATGACAGTCAAATCGCATTTTTACATCCAAAGGCAGCAAACGGTGTATTATTTGAACTATGTCAACAAAAGTAGGAGGCTTAACTATGGATATTTTCGATAAAATTAATGAATTATATGATAAGCGTCGAAAAGTTGAATTAGGCGGCGGAGACAAGAAGATTCAAAAGCAACGAGATAAAGGAAAGATGACAGCTCGTGATCGAATTAATTACTTATTAGATGAAGGATCATTTGTAGAGTTAAATCCTTTTATCGAACACCGTGTAACAGACTTTGGTATGGATGGAAAAGAGGTGCCAGGTGAAGGTGTCGTAACAGGCTATGGTACAGTAAATGGTCGTTCAATTTACTTATTTGCTCAAGATTTCACCGTTTATGGTGGAGCACTAGGAGAAATGCACGGTAAGAAGATCGCAGCTGTTATGGACTTAGCTGCGAAAAATGGCACACCTTTTATCGGCTTAAACGATTCAGGTGGTGCACGTATTCAAGAGGGTGTTGCTTCATTAGATGGCTATGGTCACGTTTTTTATCGTAACTCAGTCTATTCTGGTGTGATCCCACAAATCTCTGTTATAATGGGACCTTGTGCAGGTGGTGCTGTTTATTCACCAGCTATTACAGACTTTGTTATTATGGTAGAAGAAACATCACAAATGTTTATTACTGGGCCAAAAGTAATCGAAACGGTTACGGGTGAAAAGATCTCTTCTGAAGATTTAGGTGGGGCAGACGTACATAACTCGAAAAGCGGTAATGCCCACTTAAAAGCTAAAAATGAAGAAGAAGCATTAGACCAAGTTAAGCAATTAATTAGCTACTTGCCACAAAATAGTCAAGAGAAAACGCCTGTACAAAAACTCGAGAAAGAAGAAGATTTTCGTCCTGACTTAGCTGATATAATACCATTTGATGCGATTCGACCGTATGATGTTCGCACAGTTATTAATGAAGTCGTGGATCATGAATCATTCTTTGAAATCCAGCCTGAATTTGCTAAAAATGTTGTTGTTGGTTTTGCAACAATTGACGGTGAGACGATTGGATTAGTGTGTAATCAGCCGAAACATTTAGCAGGTGGTCTTGATATCGATTCAAGTGATAAAGCATCTCGATTCATTCGTACGTGTGATTCATTTAATATACCAATTATTACTTTTGAAGATGTTACTGGATTTTTCCCAGGTGTTAAACAAGAGCATGGTGGTATTATTCGCCACGGTGCTAAAATTTTATATGCTTATTCTGAAGCAACAGTCCCGAAAATGACGGTCATTACTCGAAAAGCATACGGTGGAGCATATGTTGCATTAAATAGTAAATCGATTGGGGCTGACTTAGTGTTTGCCTGGCCAAATGCTGAGACTGCCAAG
>NZ_AKIF01000093.1 GCF_000269905.1 Alkalibacillus haloalkaliphilus C5 | reverse complement strand
CGCCGACTCAGACGTTTGGATAGTCGAACTTGATGAAGAGCCAGAAGTCGTTGTCGAAAATATTGAGCGTGATTATCCTTTTGTAGAAATTTTATATACATATGACACATTGCTTCAAGCAGTTGCCGTAAAAGGTGCTGAGCGCCATATTGAAGAGTTACACCAAGAGGAATGGGTACAAACTTACTCAAAAGCGACCACATACACCGCACCGCAAATTCAAAATACGACAAGTCCAACACAAATGCCTGATTACCACGATCACCAGCACCCATATACAGGAAAGGGGGTCAAAATTGGCGTAATCGACACGGGGATTGACTACAACCACCCAGACCTTACTGAAAACTACAAAGGTGGATTTGACGCTGTTGATTTTGATGGGGACCCGATGGAGACAACGGCAGATGAAGGAATGCCGACGAACCATGGAACACATGTAGCGGGTATAATCGCAGCCAATGGCAATCTAAGAGGTGTGGCACCGGATGCCGAGATTTATGCTTATAGAGCTCTCGGGCCAGGAGGTTCAGGCACGTCGGCACAAGTGTTAGCGGCATTAGAACAAGCAGTGAAAGACGGTATGGACATTATTAACTTATCATTAGGCTCTGATGTGAACAGTCCTGATTACCCGATGGCGCAAGCTGTTAACAAAGCATTTGAATTAGGGGCAGTCATTGTCGCTGCTAACGGTAATAGCGGTCCAGAAGATTGGACAGTCGCGTCCCCTGCAACGGCGAAAAACGCCATTTCCGTTGGTGCGGCTTACACAGAGATAGAACTGCCTGCAATTGAAATATTCGATGAAGAACCAATTCCGATCAGGTCAATCCCGTACAGCGAGCCGTGGAATTTCACCCAACCTCATCCAATTGAGCACATTGAAACGTTAGAACAACTACCTTCATCGATTCATGACCGAATCATCATTATCGAGAAAAAGCATTACAATTATGGCGAGATTGTAAGTGAAGTGTCGCAAAAGGGCGCATCAGCAGTCATCATATATAGTGAGGAAGAAGATGATCCTAACACGTGGGACTGGGTCCTCTCGCCATTACCTGTTGCCTATATAACAATAGAAGAAGCAGAAAAGCTTATAGCGAATGAAACGTGGTTAGAGACGATTTATTTAAAAGATGAAAACAATATCGCCTCGTTTAGCGCGCGAGGTCCAGTAACGGCTGATTGGACAATTAAGCCTGATCTTGTTGCGCCTGGTGTCGATATTGTCAGTACAGTGCCAGATGGGTATGCTGCATTTCAAGGAACGAGTATGGCTGCGCCCTATGTAGCTGGTGTATTAGCTTTACTAAAAGAACAAGAACCTAACGCTAGCCCACAAACGTTAAAAGAAAAATTAATTACAGCAGCAGCGCCATTTGAACAAGATCCAAGCAGTCAAGGAAGTGGATTCATACAAATGGACAATCTTCCTGATCAAAACTACCGAATCGAAAATGAAGCGATCAACTTAGGTAAAGTGACTGACTCCACAAAAAACCATAAACATACATTAACGATTCATAACGAAAGTGAAGCACCATTAAATGTTACTTGGAACATGCCACTAAGACAGCGTGGGTTAAATTGGAATATCCCGCTAACAACGACAGTAGAAGGCTTGTCAAAAGCGGATTTTGAAATCGCTATCAATTTTCAACAAAAATTATTAAAAAAGGGTGTTCACGAAGGGTATATTTCATTAAAATTGAATGGTGAGGATAAACATCTTCCTTATTTATTTATTCATGATACAGCCGACTACCCAAGGATTACTGGACTAGAAATCGAAGCACCACCTTTCGACGAAGAAGAGCTGCAAATGAAACTGTACGTAGCTGAAGAATTAAAAGCGCTTACAATTGAGCTCTTTGACCAAGATTTAGTCAGTCAAGGTGTCGTCTTAGAAAGTGAAAGTATTTCGCAAGGAACGTTTGAAAAGTCACTCAACAAGAAAGACTTAGAAACTGGTATTTACGAGGCAGTGATTGAGATTGTTGACGAACAAAATAACACATCATATGAGTCAAAACAAATAATGATTCCATAAGTCTATAATTTTGTCAAAAAGTTGCCTTAAAATCATCACAAAACTAATTGACTTATATAGGGTGCTATTGTATGCTATTTTAGTGTGGAATGATTAGGTTAAAAGGCGAAATGAGTTGAAAAAAGTCACCTTTTTTTGTTGCGAAAAATCATTCTAATCTTAGCGAATTTGTCTGGAATTCTGTGATAGGTAGGTAAAATTTATGAAGCATCCACTTAGAGGGATGGCGATCACAACCGCGATTCTCAGTCATTTATCAGGCGCGACAATTGTTGGGATTTTTCTCGGCAGGTGGCTTGATAGTTACTTTCAGACAAGTCCTCTTTTTTTATTAGTAGGGTTATTTTTAGGTTTAGCCGCTGGTGTATATGGAACCATTACACTAGTTAATAAGTTTTTAGGAGACGACGCATCATGACATATTACAAAATCATGGTCAACCGTCAACGTAAATGGATGCTCTACCTGTTAGCAATCTCAGTTGCAGGTTGGGGGTTTACAGACTATGAAACAATCTTCGCTGGTCTTATTTTAGGACAAGCTATCGGATTTTTTAACTTATACTTAATGCAAAAGAAGATTGACGTAGTCGGTGGAAAAGCGGCTAACAACCAAACAGCGAAGTCGTTTGGAACTGTTTCACGGTTTGCAGGAGCGGCATTACTCGTTGTGGTTGTCTTAAGATTTCCTGAACATTTTCATTTAATCGCTGCCATTGTAGGTTTAATGACACCTTACATTGTCATTATGATAGATTTTATTATCCATCACAAAGAGACTACCACTACGAAAAGGGGTGAATGATGTGGATCACGGTTCTCCTATGATCGAAGATGTCTTTGGGATAAGTTGGCTAGACTTTAACCAATCAAACGTCCTTATGACATTTGTTGCGTCCGTAATTGTTTTCTTGATAGCAGTGATCGGTAGTCGCAACTTGCAACGAAAACCGACGGGATTCCAAAATTTTATGGAATGGGTCGTCGATTTCGTTAAAGGCATGATCTCGAGTACAATGGACTGGAAAACTGGTAGACAGTTTCTTCCGTTGGCAATCACACTACTCATGTACATCTTTATTGCTAACATTCTTGGTATTATGTTCATGGTAGAGTACAACGGTGATTTATGGTGGAAATCGCCAACAGCTGACCCAGGAGTTACGTTAACGCTTGCTGTAATGGTAGTAGCTTTAACACATTATTTTGGGGTTAAGCTTAAAGGTGGTAAAGGTTATGTGAAAGATTTCTTTTCACCGATTCCGATTTTATTTCCATTGAAAATTGTTGAAGAGTTTGCCAATACATTGACGTTAGGTATGCGTCTTTACGGTAATATCTTCGCAGGTGAAGTGCTATTAGCATTACTAGTTAGTTTAATGGCATCAGGAGCATTGGAAGCAGCAGCAGGTTTCTTACCAATGTTACTATGGCAAGGATTTAAGCTATTCATTAGTGGTATCCAAGCATTTATTTTCGTTATGTTAGCTATGGTTTATATGTCCCACAAAGTGAGTCATGACCATTAAGCATTATAGAAATTATTTAAACAAAATTTATTAGATATTTAGAGGAGGATTATAAAATGGAATTTTTAGCAGCTGCATTAGCGGTAGGTTTAGCGGCACTAGGTGCTGGTATTGGTAACGGTTTAATCGTAAGTCGTACAGTAGAGGGGATCTCACGTCAACCAGAATTACGTGGTGCTCTACAAACAACAATGTTCATTGGTGTTGCCCTAGTAGAAGCGGTACCAATCATCGCGGTAGTTATTGCATTTATGGTTATGTAATAAGTCTTTTATTACATGACATGATCATAATGGCGAAGTGACTTAAGGAAGCTTCGCCATTCCTTTATGTTAGTTTGTGAAAGGATGAAATAAAAGGAAACGTAACTTTCGCGAATGAGCGTTAACATCGTTTTTCCTTTTAAGCCTTATATGGATGAATAGGCGAAAGGAGTGAAGGCTTTGTTAGACCCACGTTTATTTATTTTAAACGCAGAAATTGGATTTAATGCAGGCGATATGATCGTGCAACTAGTAATGTTCGTCATTCTACTAGCACTTATTACGAAGTTCGCTTGGCGTCCATTAATGAACGTCATGCAAGAGCGTGAAGAGCATATTGCTACTGAAATAGATTCAGCCGAGAAGAATAGACAAGAAGCTGAACGTTTAATGAAAGAAGCGCAAGACGAGTTAAAAGGCACTCGTGCAAACGCACAGAAGATTATTGATGACGCTCGTCAAACAGCTAAATCTGAAGAAGCAGATATGATTCAAGCTGCAAAATCAGAAGCAGAGCGCATTAAAGAAAATGCACGTCAAGAAATCGAACAAGAGAAAGAGCGTGCAGTTCAAGCATTACAAGAACAAGTTGGTACATTATCTGTACAAATTGCAAGCAAAGTAATCGAGAAAGAATTAACTGTGGATGAACAAGAAAAGCTAATTAACGAATACTTAGAAAAAGTAGGCGAGAGCAAATGAGTAATTCAGCAGTAGCGAATCGATATGCAATAGCTTTGTTTGATATTGGAACAGAGAAGTCTAACTTACCACAGTTAGAAGAAGAGTTGAATGCTGTAATTGAAGTGTTCAACCAAGACAAAGAGCTAAACGCTTTCTTTGATAATCCACGTGTTTCAAAAGATGAAAAGAAAAACTTCATCCGTGAAGTGTTCAAAAGCTTTTCTCAAGAGACAGTTAACTTGCTACTTGTCTTAACGGATAAAAGCCGTATGAACTCATTAAAACAAATCGTTAAGTCTTTTGTGGACATGAAGAATGAAGCAAGAGGCATTGCAGAAGCTGATGTATATTCTGTTCGTGCTTTAACTGAAGAAGAACAACAACAAATCCAAAATGTGTTTGCGAAAAAGTTAGATAAAAACACCCTTCGCATTAATAACATTATCGATGAATCAATCCTTGGTGGTTTAAAAGTTCGCGTTGGTAACCAGATCTTTGATGGTACGGTTGCTAGAAAACTTCAACGCATTGAACAGAGTGTCGTCTCTGCAAACAAGTAAAGATAGGGGTGAAATGGATGAGCATCAAAGCTGAAGAAATAAGTGCGCTTATTAAGCAGCAAATTGAAAACTATGACTCTGATATAGAAGTAAATGATGTCGGTACTGTAATCGAAATTGGAGACGGTATCGCACGTGTTCATGGTCTTGATAACGTTATGTCAGGTGAGCTTGTTGAATTCTCTAACGGTGTTATGGGAATGGCGCAAAACCTTGAAGAAAATAACGTTGGTGTTGTAATCCTAGGACCATTTACAGAAATTCGTGAAGGTGATGAAGTTCGCCGCACAGGTCGCATTATGCAAGTTCCTGTAGGTGACGAACTAATCGGACGTGTTGTTAACTCATTAGGACAGCCAGTTGACGGTAACGGCGCAATTGAATCAACGAAAACTCGTCCAATCGAAGCGAAAGCACCTGGCGTAATGGATCGTAAATCAGTTGATGAACCATTACAAACAGGTATTAAAGTAATCGACTCAATGGTACCAATTGGTCGTGGTCAGCGTGAGCTAATCATTGGTGACCGTCAGACTGGTAAAACTGCCATTGCAATCGACACAATTCTTAACCAAAAAGAAGAAGATGTAATTTGTATTTATGTAGCGATTGGCCAAAAAGACTCTACTGTAAGTGGTGTAGTCGAAACACTACGTCAGCACGGAGCAATGGACTATACAATCGTTGTAAATGCTGGTGCATCTGAACCTGCTCCATTACTATACCTAGCTCCATATGCTGGTGTATCAATGGGTGAAGAGTTCATGTACAACGGCAAGCACGTATTAGTTGTATATGATGACTTATCTAAGCAAGCGGCTGCATACCGTGAGCTTTCATTACTACTACGTCGCCCACCAGGCCGTGAAGCATTCCCAGGGGATGTATTCTTCCTACACTCTCGTTTATTAGAGCGTGCAGCAAAGTTAAGTGACGAAAAAGGTGGCGGTTCTTTAACTGCACTACCATTCGTTGAAACACAAGCTGGTGACATTGGTGCGTATATTCCAACAAACGTAATCTCAATTACAGACGGACAGATTTTCTTACAGTCTGACTTATTCCACTCAGGTGTACGTCCAGCGATCAACCCTGGTCTATCCGTATCACGTGTAGGTGGTTCAGCTCAGATTAAAGCGATGAAGAAAGTAGCAGGTACGCTACGTCTAGACTTAGCATCATTCCGTGAGCTAGAGTCTTTCGCACAGTTCGGTTCTGACTTAGATAAAGCAACACAAGCTAAACTTGATCGTGGTCAACGTACAGTTGAGATCCTAAAGCAAGGTCTACACCAACCACAACGTGTTGAGTACCAAGTTGCGATTATCTATGCATTAGTTAACGGATTCCTAGACGACATTCCAGTAGAAGATGTTGTACGTTTTGAAGAAGAACTACACGCTTACTTAAAGCAACATGGTTCTGAAATTCTAAACCACATCCGTGAAACAGGTAAGTTACCTGAAACTGATGAATTTAACAAAGTAATTAGTGATTTCAAAAATACATTTGTCGTTTCTGAATAATAAAGAAACAAGTCTCTAGAAAAAGGTGGTGAGACGTTGTGGCATCTTTACGTGATCTAAAGGCGCGAATTAATTCGACCTCGAACACGAAACAGATTACGAAAGCAATGGAAATGGTATCAGCTTCGAAACTGAACAAAGCTGAAGACAACGCGAAAGCATTCGTTCCATACATGGAAAAGATTCAAGAAGTTGTTGCAAGTATTGCATCAGGTAACATCGATGTTGACCATCCAATGCTTATTTCACGTCCTGTTAAAAAGACAGGTTATATCGTAATTACTTCAGACCGTGGTCTTGCTGGTCCTTACAACACAAACGTGTTACGTAAGTTGTATCAGACAATTGAAGAGCGCCATCAATCAAAAGATGAATATGTCATAATCCCAATAGGTAAAGTTGGCCGAGATTTCTGTAAGAAGCGCGAATTACCAATTGCACATGAAATTACAGGATTACCAGACCAACCGAACTTTGCTGAGATTAAAGACATTGCAAACTATGCTGTAAACATGTTTGCTGATGAGGAAGTTGATGAATTGAACCTATTCTACAACCACTTTATTAGTGCGATCAGTCAGGAAGTGACAGAGACGAAAGTACTCCCACTTAATGATATTGATGTCGGAGAAAAACAAAGCAGCATGTACGAGTATGAGCCAAACCAAGAACAAATTTTAGAAACACTACTGCCACAATACGCTGAAAGCCTTGTGTATGGTGCCTTATTAGACGGTAAGGCAAGTGAACACGCATCAAGAATGACAGCGATGCGTAACGCTACTGACAATGCAGAAGATATCATCGACGAGCTAACACTTTCTTATAACCGTGCACGTCAGGCAGCCATTACTCAAGAAATTTCAGAGATTGTAAGTGGTGCAGCAGCACTTGAATAGAGCGTTTTTGGATATGAGCAGTTAGGAGGGAAAAGGATGAGTAACGGACGTATAACACAGGTTATGGGACCGGTAGTAGATGTAAAATTCGAAAGCGGCCAATTACCTGAAATTTATAACGCCCTAATCGTACAAGGTGAAAGTGAAACAGACTTAGTACTAGAGGTTGCTTTACACCTTGGCGACGATGCAGTTCGTACGATCGCGATGGACTCTACTGATGGTCTAGTCCGTGGTATGGAAGTAGAAAACACAGGTGCTCCTATCAGTGTACCTGTAGGAAATGACACTCTTGGTCGTGTGTTTAACGTAACAGGTGGACACATTGACTTAGCAGAACCAGTATCAGAAGACACACGCCGTGATCCAATCCACCGTCAAGCTCCTAAGTTTGATGACTTAGCGACTGAAACAGAAATCCTTGAAACAGGTATTAAAGTAGTAGACTTATTAGCACCTTACGTAAAAGGTGGTAAGATTGGTCTATTCGGTGGTGCAGGTGTAGGTAAAACAGTATTAATCCAGGAACTTATTAACAACATCGCCCAAGAGCACAGCGGGATCTCAGTATTCGCAGGTGTAGGTGAGCGTACACGTGAAGGTAACGACCTTTACTACGAAATGAGCGACTCTGGAGTTATTAAGCAGACAGCAATGGTATTCGGTCAGATGAACGAACCACCAGGTGCTCGTATGCGTGTAGCATTAACAGGTCTAACAATGGCAGAATTCTTCCGTGATGAAGAAGGACAAGACGTACTTCTATTCATCGACAACATCTTCCGCTTTACTCAGGCGGGTACAGAAGTATCAGCCTATTAGGTCGTATGCCATCAGCCGTTGGTTACCAGCCAACTCTATCAACAGAGATGGGTCAATTACAGGAACGTATCACATCAACTAAAAAAGGTTCGATCACGTCGATCCAAGCTGTATACGTACCTGCCGATGACTATACAGACCCGGCTCCAGCAACAACTTTCGCTCACTTAGATGCAACAACTAACTTAGAGCGTAAGTTATCAGAGCAAGGGATCTATCCAGCGGTAGACCCACTATCTTCAACATCTCGTGCACTTGACCCACACATCGTTGGTGATGAGCACTATGAAGTTGCGCGTGAAGTACAGAAAACTTTACAGCGTTATAAAGAATTACAAGATATCATTGCAATCCTAGGTATGGACGAACTAACAGAAGAAGATAAGCAAACTGTAAACCGCGCACGTCGTATTCAGTTCTTCTTATCGCAAAACTTCCACGTTGCTGAGCAGTTCACAGGCCAGCCAGGTTCATACGTTCCTGTTCAAGAGACAGTTAAAGGATTCAAAGAAATTCTTGATGGTAAGTATGATGACTTACCAGAAGATGCGTTCCGTTTAGTTGGACGTATTGAAGAAGTTGTAGAAAACGCTAATCAAATGGAACAATAATGGGACTTTAAGCGGCAGCTTACTGTCGCTTAATAAGTTGCCCAAGGAGGGGTAAGATTGAAAACACTAACTGTGAGTGTTGTCACTCCTGACGGCCCTGTACTAGAACAATCATATGATATGGTAAGTGTTAGAGCAGAAGGTGGCGAGCTGGGGATCTTACCAGGTCACATCCCATTAGTTGCTCCTCTAACCATTAGTGCAGTTCGATTGAAGAAACAAGGCAATACGGATTATGTAGCTGTAAGTGGTGGCTTTTTAGAAGTACGCCCTGACAAGGTCACAATCTTAGCACAAGCTGCAGAAAATCCTTCTGATATTGATGTAGACCGTGCTGAAGCAGCAAAACAACGCGCTGAAGAACGTCTTAACGAAACAAAATCAGAAGAGATTGATTTCACGCGTGCGAAGCTGGCATTACAACGTGCTACAAATCGCCTAGAAGTTGCTAACAACAAATAAGATCTGGCCGTTTTGGTCAGATCTTTTTTCCACTTTAACTAACAATATTTTCGCAATACATACAATAACATTCATATTTCCGTGTCGATATTTCCTGGGTAATGCACATAATTGTCATTAATTGCTATACATAATTTAACAAAGAGGTGTTATGATGTTTATAGATAATGCTGTTGATGCTCTAATAGGTATGGCATCACATATAATATTTATCATACTAGCGTGGAAAGCGTTAGAATCAATTAATATACAAGCTTTATTTAAAAAGAATAAAGAAACAGAAAGTAAAATCTTATTAATTTTCTTATCGGTTGCACTAGGTACAACCGTAAGTAATTTCTTCTTAGACTTCATTAACTGGTCACAACAACTGTCTTACTTCTTATAAGTAAACTGTCGAAACATTTAACGTTTAAAATAACAAAGCATGGACCATCCTTCTAATAAAAGGGGGAAGAGTCCATGCGATTCTTGTTTGTTTTATTATCAGTTGTTTTACTAAGTCAAGTGATCATCTATCAATCTAGTAATCAAGCAACAACTACTACTTCGGATTATGAAGTATTAGCCGATTATGTAATTGAACAAGATTGGGATGTTCATTCATTTAACGTAACAATGAAGTTAAATGGTGAAAAAAGTGAAGTTTTGTCACTAAAAAAAGTTTTAAATAATGAAATTAAGGATAAACACCCTCATAAAGGGGGTGTTTATGACGAAACTCTATATACAGTTGAAGTTAGTCATAACACATTACAATTAGTATATCGAATGAGCGGTGAGCAATGGAGCGAGGACATATACGCTGAAACGCTTGACCGCTTTGATGAACTCAGTTTAAACCAATTCTTTGAAAATGGTAAAGTATACTCATGTTTTCAATCAAACTTAAGTGGTATTATAGATAGTAATTTGTTACTAAACGACATTAAAGAAGACTTTCAACTAGAATTAAAGAATAATTTGATAGAAGAACAATTGTCTGTCTTTAGTGGATACACAAATCAAATTAAAGAGTATGTCCCATTAGAAGATGAAAAAATGAATGTTCAATTAGCTATTCGTGAAGAGGATCATGGAAAAAATACAATTACAATCGGCACACCTATCCTCCTAATTGAATATTAAATAACATACGGACTATCGACACGGAGGGAAAGATATTGGATAAGATCATCGTATCTGGAGGTAATAGATTAACTGGCACCGTTAAAGTTGAAGGTGCTAAAAATGCTGTTTTACCTGTAATCGCAGCAAGCATTATGGCAAGTAAAGGAAAGACAACATTAAAACAAGTTCCCACATTAGCTGATGTGGATACCATTAGTGAAGTCTTACGATATATGAATGTAAACGTTTTACGTGAAGGAAATACGTTGCATATAGATGCAGCGAACGATTTAAAAACTGAAACACCTTTTGAATATGTACGCAAAATGCGAGCGTCCGTTTTAGTTTTAGGACCTTTATTAGCAAGGTATGGTCATGCAAAAGTGGCGATGCCAGGTGGTTGTGCAATCGGTTCAAGACCAATTGACCAACACTTAAAAGGCCTTGAAGCTATGGGGGCAACAATTGAAGTAGGAAACGGTTATGTAGAAGCGTTTGCTAATGGGCGTTTACATGGCGCGCGCATTTATTTAGATTTTCCTAGTGTAGGTGCTACTGAAAACTTAATGATGGCTGCAGCTTTAGCTGAAGGCACAACAGTTATGGAAAACTGTGCCCGTGAACCCGAAATTATCGACTTAGCTAATTATATTAACCAAATGGGTGGTAAAGTAGTTGGCGCTGGAACAGAAACGATTCGGATCGAAGGTGTTCCAGAGTTAACAGGAGTAGAACATACTATTATTCCTGACCGTATTGAAGCAGGAACGTTCATGGTAGCAGGAGCTATTACAGGCGGAGACATCATCGTTGATGGCGCAATTCCAGCTCATTTACGTTC
>NZ_AKIF01000092.1 GCF_000269905.1 Alkalibacillus haloalkaliphilus C5 | reverse complement strand
TAGTTGAGAAAAGTCAAAACCCTAATATTAAAGTCTATCTCTCAGCTACCTTCGCTGCTTAATGGCCAACTATTTGATTGGTACACCTTTTATGGTCGCTTCAACTAACCTTGTATTCGAAGTACCATTAACGTTAACACAAGGGGCGATTGCTATGCTGCCTTTCTTTATAAAAGACTTCGTGATTACAATGGGAGCAGCTGTTCTGCTGCCGAAAATATTAGGGCGGATATCAGTTGTTAACTCTTCAATACCGACTCACAATTCGCCTCAATAAATATGCAAAAAGCGCTAAGGATAACCAACCCTTAGCGCTTTTTCACTTATTTTACATTCATCATCGCTTTAGCTAACGTTCTCGCCATAACACCAGTTGGCCCTTTAGGACCTAAATCGTGCTCACCTTCTGCCATCGCTGTACCCGCAATGTCTAAGTGAACCCACGGTGTATCTTCAGCAAAAGCACCAACGAACGCGCCCGCCATTACGGCATGTGCTTTACGCCCTGGTGAATTGTTTAAGTCAGCAATATGACTCTTTCTTACTTGTTTCTTATACACATCCAAATAAGGTAATTGCCAGATTGGCTCATCAACTTGTTCTGATGCTTCTTGTATTTCACTGAACCACTTTTCATTATTCGTCATCGCACCTGTTACTTGATCACCTAACGCAACGACGACACCACCTGTTAAGGTTGCAACATCAACAATTTTAGCAGCATCGTTTTGTCTAGCATAAGTAACTGCGTCTGCCATTGCTAAACGGCCTTCTGCATCTGTATTGCGTACTTCTACCGTTTTTCCACTCATCGTAACAATCACATCATCAGGTTTATAAGCTGTATGACTAATCATATTATCTGTCGCTGGGATCAACGCCATGATGTTCTCTTTTGGCTTAATGTGACCGATAGCGTCCATTGCACCAATAACGGAAGCAGCTCCACCCATGTCCATCTTCATACCAATAATACCGTCTTTCGGTTTTAATGAATAACCACCTGTATCAAACGTAATGCCTTTACCGACAAACGCGACAGGATCGTCCCAAGTATCTTTACCTTGGTACTTCATAACGATAAAACGTGGGGGTTCATCTGAGCCTTGGTTAACCGCCAATAACGCACCCATGCCGTATGCTTTAATCTTTTCATGATCAAACACTTCGATTTCAATATCATGTTTATTTGCAATGTTCTCAGCGAAAGCAGCTAAGTCTGATGCTGTTAATAAATTTCCTGGTAAGTTTACTAAATGACGCGCGATATTTGCTCCATTACCTAAAGCATAGCCCGTATTAGCAGCTTCAACAACACCTTGACTTTGATCTGTTAAAAATTGAACATTTGCTAAATCAACAGATCCTTCTTCACGATCCGTATGATAGGTTTGTAGCTGGTGAGGAGCCATTGCCATCGCTTCAGCAATCGCCTCAACATAATCAGTTTGACCTTCTTCTGATACAATACTATTTAATTGGATCGATGCTTGAGCAACTCCGCTTTCGGCTAATTGCTTAAAAACTTTACCGAAAGTGTTTCGAACAGTATGTACTGTCTTGGCATCTCTTTTTCCTAATCCTACGAAGTATAGTCTTTTAGCTTCAATTAATCCTAATGTATGTACTTTAGATACTGACCCTTCCTTATTTGATATATCCCCTGATTGGACTAGCTCATCTAAATGACCATTGAACTTACCATTTAATAGTTGATAATAACTTTGACTTTCTTTGTTTTCCTCAAACAAACCAATAATTAAAGCATCTGTTTGATGATTTTCTAAATTTTCATTAATGACTTTAAACATATATCAGCCCTCCGATTTATGATTATTATTTATCATAACAAAATAATTCAATATTCGAAATAAATATTTTCATAAAACCGTTTTTTACGACATCAATTTAGGGTATGATGATACATATAGAGAGAAAGGACGGCTTTACAGATGGAAATATTGTACAATACACCTTTATTGATCGCTTTATTTGCAGTAATTTTTGCTCAAGTTGTCAAAATACCGATTCAATTCATTGCAACAAAAGAAATTAATTTAGGACTAGCTTTCAGTACTGGTGGAATGCCGAGTAGTCATTCTGCTGCCGTATCGGCTTTAACAACAGCAATTGCAATTGAACACGGATTTGAATCACCATATTTCGCTATAGCTTGCGTATTAAGTATTATCGTTATGTATGACGCAACTGGAATTAGACGTCATGCAGGTCAGCATGCAACGATTTTAAATCAACTCGTCAAAGACTTTCAGCGAATCGTGGATGATGCTAAACATTGGGATCAAAAAGAAGAAGCTGAAAAACAACAAGAGCTTAAGGAATTGTTAGGTCATCAGCCAATTGAAGTATTCTTCGGTTCATTAACCGGTATTTTATTAGCTATTATAACTTATAGTACTTTTTAATAACGAAACATTAAAAGGCCCGTCAACAAACGGGCCTTTACTAATAATTTAATAATATTGTCCTCCGATAACAGGGACCGTCTCAGACTGAATTGCTTCTTCCCAGTAGTTCAAATCAGACTCCGTAACTTGTCCATCCCCTTCTTCAATGACGTAAACTTCTATTTCACGTTTACCCCATTCATTAAACACTTCATCTACTGTATCGTAATATAAATCAATTTTATTACCTTTAATAGCACCGCCGATATCTGTCACAATTCCATATCCATAGTTTGGGATATAAAGAACTGTCCCTAACGGAAAAACATTTAAATCAGCAGCAATCGTTGAAATAGTGTCTCGTTGAACAGTTAGTCCAGAATAAGTTATGCCATACAAAGGATGGCCTTCTGTTTTTCCTGTCGACTCATATCCAGCTGTATAACCAGTTGCTACAACAGTTCGAGTAGGAAATTGTCTAAAAGCAACTTCTGTGGCTACCTCTTCGTCTAAAGAGGCTAACTCCACTTCTTCAAGTTGGTTAGCTTCCTCATCTTCTGAACTAGCAAACGATTTATGACTTAACTCTGTTGAACTTTTAACTTTAAATTCATTAGATTCACGATTTTCTTCACTGTGTACTGAGCTCGTTACGAAGTAGGAAGCCATGAAAAATGTAATAATGACACCTACTATTAAAATAGAAAAGTTTCTAATTCGATTACTCATTTGTGAACACCTCTTTGCCACAAAGCGTAACCAATATTAGAAACTTTTATACATTGACCGTATATTTTTTGAATTTTTAAAACATTTGATAACCATTTTTACGTAAGATTTTAATAACGATCCCTGATACGATCGTACCTGCAAATCCAGTTAATAATATAAACATATCAACCGCCTGCAAGCTAATTAAGTCGTCCCACAAGGCTGGAAATGCTTCGCCTGGCTGTGTGAAATAAGATGTAAATGGCACATCATCTACTATGAACACAACGACGATCGGGAATACAACCGCCATAACCCATGTTGAACGTAGTAACATATTTAAAATAAATGCAATACCGAAAAACAATATAAAAAACAATACAGATAAAACAAATACTTGTATAATCCCCATTTACTTAAGATCCTCCTAGACAATTACAAAACTAAACTAATTCTATCACAATTAAAGAACATAAAAAATGCGAACGCTTAGGGGACACACTTTTTTCATATTTATGAACAAAAAACAAAGGCAGTGGTCATCACTACCTTTGTTCATCATTTATATTAGCGATACATATCTAGCTTACCTTTTTTCAGTAGTAATCCAACGCCACCTAGCTTCACAAGGTAACGGTTATCGATTGCTTTCTTCATAATGGAAGCTGAACGGCCATATAACTTCTTGTCATCAAATACAACACCGATTGCATCAGTATGACCTAATGAAGCTACTGTACCTTTAATGTCAGGTGTAAATGATTCGAATTCTTCTCCACCATTAATTAACTGCTTTAAGTTATGACCAATTGTATCAGCCATTTGCATCGCGATTTGTGCTGTTGGTGGATATGGTTTTTCTGTTTCTTTATTAAAGATCACAGCACAGTCACCCGCAACAAATACGTCATCATAGTCGGGCGTGCGTAGGTCATCACGTACTGGTACACGACCACGGCTAACTTCAAACCCAGATTCTTCAACGATTGAATTACCTCGTACACCTGCAGCCCATACGATGTTTTTCGTCTTAATTTCTTCTTGTTCATCGTCTTTTTCAACGATAATACCATCTTCTGTACACTTCTTAAGCATTGTTCCTAGACGGAATTCAACACCTTTTTCTTCTAAGCGATTCATAGCATATTCAACAAGCTCTTCATCGAAACCAGCTAAAGCAGTTGGTCCTGCCTCTACGTTAATTACGCGAACTTTGCTAGGGTCAACGTCATACTCTTGGCAAAGCTCAGGAACACGGTTCACAATTTCTCCGACAAATTCGATACCTGTAAACCCTGCGCCACCAACTACGATCGTAACTAAATCTTGGCGGTCTCCTTCTTCATTGTTATATTGAGCAAAGTTATACTCAATATGGTCACGAATTAAACGAGCGCTATTAATGTTGTTGATTGAGAAGGCATGTTCTTTTAAACCTTCAATTCCAAATGTAGCTGATTCGAATCCTAAACCGATGACAAGGTAATCATATGTAAGCTCGCCATCTTCTAAAACGACTTTTTTGTTCTCTGGGTCAATTGACTCAACAGTGTCTTGTACGAAGTTTACACGGTTAAAATCAACAACGTCATTAATTGGGATACGTGTACGGTCATGGTGCAACGTTCCTGCAGCGTTTTCGTGTAACCAAGTCGTCTGGTAGTGGTAATCATGCTTGTTCACTAATGTAATGTCGGCTTCATTGTCACCAATAATCTTCTGTAGCTTGATTGTTGTCATGATTCCGCCATATCCAGCACCTAATACAACAATGCTCGGTTTGTTCATTTACATCACATCCATCCAAAAATTTTGTATGAGTTTTAAAATAAAAATAAAATAAGTTCTTTGTGAATTACTTCACGTAGTACGTAACATTTTGTCTAAAAACGCAATACTCACCTAAAAATAATCATAGAACTTTTTTACCTGTTTTTCAACCCTTTCTTAGATTTCTAATGTTTCTGATAATTTATCTATTATATAATTATTTATTAGTTTGCAAAACATTTATCAATCAATACATCTGATGTTATAATGTTTCATGGTGCTTATACGATCTTTTATGAAGTTGGAGGAATAGATATGAACGAACACGTTAGAGATATAGTTATTATTGGCGCTGGACCCGTTGGTTTATTTACAGCTTCTACGGTGGGTTACGCCAAGCTGATGTACAAGTGATCGAAAGCTTGCCACATATCGGTGGACAACTTTCTGCATTATATCCTGAAAAATATATTTACGATGTCGCTGGCTTTCCAAAAGTAACAGCACAAGAATTAGTTGATCAGTTATATGAACAAGCGAAACCGTTTAACCCTACTATAACTCTTGATCAAGCTGTACATTCGATTGAGAAATTAGAAGAAAACTTATTTAAATTAACAACTAATCAAGAAGTATTTTATGCAAAATCCGTTATAATAACCGCAGGAAACGGTGCTTTTGAACCACGAAAGTTAAAAATTGATCATGTTGATCATTATGAAAACCATAACTTGCACTACTACATTACCAATATTGAAGCTTTCCGTGATCGAAATGTCATGATTTGTGGTGGCGGTGATTCTGCCGTTGACTGGGCATTAATGCTTGAACCGATTGCTAACAAAGTGAGTTTAGTGCATAGACGAGATCAATTCCGTGCCCATGAACATAGTGTTGCACAGTTAAAGCAATCTTCTGTTGAACTTTTAACACCTTACATGCCTTATGAGCTAGAAGGCGAAGAAGCAATCGAGAAAGTGAAATTACAAAAAACTAAATCAGATGAAACAATCGAAGTTGAAGTTGATGATTTAATTGTTAATTACGGCTTCATTTCACAACTTGGACCTATTAAAGAATGGGGCTTAGAGTTAGAGAAAAATGATATCGTCGTTAATACAAGAATGGAAACAAACATTGAAGGTATTTATGGAGCTGGTGATATTATAACTTATCCAGGTAAAGTTAAATTAATTGCTGCTGGCTTTGGCGAAGGGCCAACTGCTGTAAACAATGCGATGGCAAGAATGGACCCTAATGCCCGCCTTCAACCGAAACACTCTACACACATGTTTAATGATTAATAATAAAAGGAGCTACGCTTATATTAGCATAGCTCCTTTTATTATCAACTTATTAACAATTTCCAGGCTGTCCTTCAACACCCGGTGCTTTGAAGGAAGAACCGCAACCACATGATACGATTGCATTTGGATTATCAATCGTAAATCCGCCGCCCATCATATTCTGTTTAAAATCGATTGTCGTTCCTTCTATAATTGGTGCGTCCATTTCAGCAATTAATACTGGGATACCACTAATTTCTAGTTCACGGTCAGTATCTTTCTTCTCATAATCGAAACCTAATTTATAAGACAAGCCACTGCAACCGCCACCTTTAACGCCAAAGCGTAGGTAAACTTCTTCAGCAGATTCGTCTTTTAACATTTCTTTAACTTGTAAAGTTGCTGGTTCTGTTAAATTTATTGTCATCATAATACCTCCCCTACTTTTAGTATACTAGGTAAACGGACGTCATTCAATTAAGTGAGTTCGGAAAAGAAAACACCTTCACTACTGTCTCTGCTGGCCCTCTCATTAGGACATGATGATTGTGTAGCCATGAAATCCATAAATCGCCACCGTCTAAATGAACTGTGACTTCTTCCCCTTTTTTCACAAAACCATTCAAAACAGATGAAACGACAGCAGCACATGCTCCTGTTCCACAAGCTTGCGTAATTCCTGACCCTCTTTCCCACACTCTAAAAATGATCTCATGAGAATTAACGACTTCTACAAACTCAACATTTACACCTTCTGGGAAACGTGGGTCACTCGTCACTTTAGGACCTAATGTGCTAACTGGTGCATCTTTAATACTGTCTTCATAAAAAATAACATGAGGATTACCCATAGATACAGCAGTCGCAACTAATTTTTCTTCATCAACTTCAAAAGGCTCTGCGACCACTTCGTCTGTAGATGAACCATGTTCTGTTGTCATCGGAATTTGTTCACGTTCTAAGATCGGTGGGCCCATATCAATTGATACACTATCAACCGTTTCCCCTTGTTCGTCAGTGTGAATGGTCGCGTCAACAACACCGGACTTAGCTTCGATTTTAAAGTCTTCTGCTTTTACATAACCATGTTCAAAAGCAAATTTAGCAACACAACGCAAACCATTACCGCAGTTCATCGCTTCTGAACCATCTTTATTAAAAATTCGCATTAGAACATCTGCTTTTTCTGATGGCTCGACGATAATTAAGCCGTCTGAGCCGATACCTGTATTAACGTCTGATACTTCTTGAGCAAGTTAGGTATTGTTTGCTCTTCTAAATCAAATTGAAAACCATCTATATAAATATAGCTATTGCCTAATCCATGCATTTTAGTAAAAGGTACTTTCATCCATCATAACCTCACGATCTTTCTTTAAATACTTAACTCTTCCTCGTCTAAATACTCATAAATACGATCCACTAATTCATCTGGTGTATCAGCTAAAATTCTCCTGCCTTCCACAATTGCGAATAAACTCATAGCACAAATACCACAGTTACTCGTACAACCATATTCCACTACATCTAAATCTGGATCTTGTCTTAACTTTTCATATGCTTCTTGTGAACCACTAACTAAATTATTAACGCAAAATTCGACTAACGGGTTCATAGTCTCGTACACTCCTCAGTCTGTTTCTATATATTGATTTGAACCCCTTTATTTACTATTTATTCGGGTTGTAGTCCATGTTTTTCTAATGCTTTATAAACCGTCTTCAAACGAGGATTGCCTTCACCGACAACTTCCCCTTCTACTAATACAACTGGATAAAACATATCTTCATTAACAACACGTGTTGCGAAATCTTTATAAGGCTCTTCTTCAGGTGGATTAAAAATATCAACGTACTTATATGTCACACCATTTTTGCCGTATTTTCTAGAAATAGCAGCTTGCAACCAATCATATTGTTCCTTAGAACTCGGTAAATTAACACAACTCGGACATAATACTTCCGCTCCATAAACAACTAACTCAACTTGCCTCTCCATAATGTTCCTCCCTTTGTCAGAAAACGATCTATTGCCTTAATTATATTTTACAAAACTTTTGTCTCGAGTTACAATGAAAATGGTTCTCAATAATTTTATCGTTTTAGTGTTCATGAATAGATTTTTTAAACTGAATTCATTATAATATAAATAAGAAAGGGGAAGATGAGCGATGTTTGAACAAGTTCAAGAGGTTATTGGTAAATTACGCCCATTTTTACTAAGAGACGGTGGCGACGTTGAGTTAGTAGATGTTGATGAAGGCATCGTGCTTCTTCGTTTGAAAGGTGCATGTGGAAATTGCCCAAGCTCAGCTATCACTCTAAAAGCTGGTATTGAACGTGCATTAGTCGCAGAAGTGCCTGGCGTAAAAGAAGTAGAACAAATTTTCTAATCAATAATATGTAAATGAGCTGGCTATTTAACCAGCTCTTTTTTTATATAGGTGTAACAGCATCATCGCCATTTAAAACTTTCTTAATATTACGAGCTGCTAATTTCATCATCTCAGACCTTGTCTCTATACTTGAAGAGCCAATGTGCGGCAATGCAACAACTTCGTTTAGGCTAAGTAATGGATGATCTGCTCCAATCGGTTCATTTCGGAAAACATCCAACCCCGCTGCTTTAATATGCCCTTGCTTCAAAGCATGATAAAGGTCATCTTCATTCACAACGCCACCTCTTGAACTATTAATAAAAATAGCCGTATCTTTCATTTTGTGAAAAGTCTCTTTGTTAAACAGTCCTTCTGTCTCAGGTGTTAAAGGTGTCATACAAACGACAAAGTCAGATTGCTTTAACAACTCTTCAAAAGAAGTATATTGAACTCCAAGCTGACTTTCAACATCTTCTTTTCTTGATCGATTATAATAAATAACGTTCATATCAAACCCTGTCGCTCTTTTTGCAACCGCTTGACCTATACTCCCTAACCCAACTATTCCTAACGTTTTATGGTGAATATCAGATCCAGCTAGCATGTACGGTGACCACGATTTCCACAAATCACCCTTAATATAATCAACCGCTTCAGGCAACCTTCTAGCTGTAGCCATCAATAATGCGAACGTCAAATCAGCCGTCGTGTCAGTCAATACATCAGGGGTATTAGTTACAATCACTTGATGACGTCTAGCAGCATTGACATCAATATTGTCATATCCAACAGCCATGTTTGCGACAATTTTAAGATTAGTTGATTGTGCTAATAACTCTTCATCGATCGAGTCAGTTAACATCGAGAGAATAGCATGTGCCTGATTTGCTTTATTTAACAAAACATCTCTAGGAACAACTTCCTCTTCTTCCTGCCACATTTCTACAGTAAAATGCTCCTCTAAACCTTTTACGACATCATTTGAAATTTTGCGCGTAATATATACAAATGGCTTTGACATAAGATCACCTCACATAATCTTGAAATGCTAATTGAATGATTTTACTTTTAACGTACAATATAACAAATACTAACTATTATTTTTAACTAAAACACAGCATAAATATAATAAAAATGATAAGAGAAAGGGTTAGAATAATTATGGAAACTCTTGAATCTAAAGCGTTACAACTATTAAAAGAGCGCGGTGTCAGTAGGAGAGATATTGCTGACCTCGTCCACTTCCTTCAATCTAAGTATCATGAACACTTAACTGAGGAAGAATGCCTTGTAAATGTTGACAAAGTATTGCAAAAAAGGGAAGTACAAAATGCCATTATAACTGGCATTCAAATTGATCAACTAGCTGAAGAAAATAAATTAAAAGAGCCCCTTCAAACTATGATTGAAAATGATGAAGGCTTATATGGAATTGATGAAATAATTGCTTTTTCGATTATTAATGTTTATGGGTCCATTGGATTTACTAACTATGGTTATATCGACAAAGTGAAGCCCGGTATTCTTGAAGCTCTAAATGATAAAGCGAATGGTTGTCATACGTTTTTAGATGACATTGTAGGTGCTATTGCAGCAGCCGCTTCAAGCCGCTTAGCCCATAGCCAAGAATACCGTGTCGAAGACGATTAAACCTCTAAACTTCCCATTCAGCCAGCGTTTTCACAGTATACGTTGGTTGAATGTCTACTTCTTTTAAGTCCTCTTTAGACGTCACACCCGTTTGTACGTGAAGTGTGTCTAAACCAGCATTTATTCCTGCCATAATATCGGTTTGATAATTATCACCAACCATAACAGCCTCTTCTGGCTTTACCCCTATTTCATTTAGTGCAACATCAATCATTAAACGCTCTGGCTTCCCTAAAATGATCGGCTCTTTTTGCGTTACTTGTTTGATCAAATTAACGTATACCCCATTACCTGGAACAAAACCTTCTTCGGTTGGTACACGTATATCAGGGTTTGTTGCAACAAATTGTGCACCATTTTGGATTATGAGACAAGCCTCTTTTATTTTTTTATAATTGTTGTGGCGATCAATTCCAATGACAACATAGTCAGGATCATCATCAGTTATCGTTATTTCTTTATTTTCGAGAGCAGCTTTTACACCTTCTTCACCGATCATAAATACTTTCGCACTCTTCTGCTGCTGGTCAATGTAGTTAGCTGCAGCAATAGAAGGTGTTAGCACTTGTTCTTCTTTAGCTTGAATTCCATGTTCTTTTAACTTTTGCACAGTTTTAGCTTGAGTCCGTGATGAATTGTTAGTAACAAACAAATGCGGAATTCCATTTGCCTGCAAAGCCTCTATAAACGCTTTAGCTTCTGGAATGGGATCTTTCCCTCTATAAACTGTTCCGTCTAAATCGATGAAATACGCTTTATACTGTTTCAAGTTATACTTCACCTTCTCTCTTTTTAAAGGCAGTTATAGGTCCCATTTCCTTTTCTAAGTATGTGAAAACGTGCTTAGAAAATGTTTTCAGCTCGTTTATATGTTCATTCATCACTTCTACAATTTGAGTATGATTAATGTGTGTATACTCTTTTACTATCATGTTTCTTAAAGCGATCACATCTTTATACGCTTTTTCTTCTTGTTGTGAGATTACTTTTTCATCCACTAAAATGTCAATAATGTCTTCATAACTACCTGGGTCACGCATAATAAAACCATCAATCATCATATTGCCAACATCAATGATGGATTCAATCGTCATGTGCACCATTCTTTCTAATGCTAAATAATCTTGCTTGCTTTCGAAAGTGTTATGCTCATAATTTTTCAAAAGCTCATCCATATATGATAATGTTTCATCAATTTTTTCTTGATCTACAAAATACATTATAAACACGTCCTTTCAACCATTAGTTTACCACATTTAACTTTATAAATTGTATCCTCATATTTTTTCAAAATCGAGGCATGCTATAACCGAAGAATATTACAGGAGCTGAGACTGCCAAGG
>NZ_AKIF01000091.1 GCF_000269905.1 Alkalibacillus haloalkaliphilus C5 | reverse complement strand
TATGAAGGTTGCTGAAGGAATAGTAAAGTATTGCCCTGTGACTGACATGGTAAAGCAACAAGTGGAAACTAAATTTCCTTTTAGTTTAATGACAAGTTCAAATTCAAAATCGGATTCAAGTTCTAATGAAAGTTCGAATGCGCGTAGTCATTCAGAAAACGATCATTCAAGTAATTTAACAACAGATAAGGCTGAAGCTATTGAAAAAGCGGCTGAAAATATTAACCCGTCTTAAATAATTCAAAACCCGTCTAAACGACGGGTTTTAATCTTTTTTTACCGCTTCAAAGACTATGTCTTGTTGAATTGGTTGAGGATCTTCATTTTCACCTTGTTCTTGAAAAACTGGTTTTTCTATTCTTTTAACAGGTGTGAAGCCGTCTTCTTTTATTTGATCTAAACAGGCATCGATTGATTTAAAATCACTCACTCTGTATTTTTTCTTCTTCACGCTTTAATCGACTCCCTTTTACTTTCTTAACCCAGAACCCGCCGTGAATTTGTCTCGGTTCATATGCGACGATAAATGCTTTAGGATCTATATCCTTAATCACTTCATACAACATGAGCTCATATTTTCTTGGTGTTAAGACTTGAACGGCTAATCGGTCACCTTCCATACCGTAAGCATACCAACTTGTTACACCGTAACCCTTTTCACGAAGCGTTTCTGTAAATGGAATGCTTGGGTCAGAGGAAATTACATTAACTGTAATATAACCGACAGCGAGCTTTTCTTCTACTTTCATACCGCTAATAACACCTAAACCGAAACCTAATGCGTAAGCAATTAAATTTTGGACGTTTTCTAAGTTATCTAATACGAGGCCTAAGCCTAACGTATAAGCAGTTATTTCAAAAACACCTACTGATGCTGCTATGTATTTTTGACCTTTTAACGTAAAAATCATACGTACTGTCAGTAATGATACATAAACAATGTTAACACTAAAAATAATCAACAGCATTATTAAACCTGACTCTAACATTTCAAGACCCCCTTCTGTTTGCTCTAGATGAGACAAACACTAACGATATTGAATGTGCATATAGTGATAGGTGAAAGAAGGTGTATAGTTATGAACCCATTTAGCCAATTTAACCATATGCACGATTGGAAAGATCAAATGGAACGGTTTTTCGGTGATTCTTTTTGGGACGAATTCGAGAGCACATTAAAACCGAACTTCCCTCCAGTTAATATTCTGCGCAAAGATTACGAAATCCTTTGCGTTTTCAATATTCCCGGAATTGATCATCTTAAACGAATTGATTGTCAGGTTAAAGATTACTCTCTTCTAATAAAAGGACAGATTAACATAAATGTCAAAGGATATGAAATGGTTCAGGAAGAATTAATACAAGGGAGCTTTGAACGTGTCATTGAGCTCCCTTGCAAGGTTAGGAAAGATAAGATGAGTGCCCGCTATGAACACGGGCTTGTTTGGGTGAAGTTATATAAAGATGTACATCAAGATGAGCATGGACGTTCAGTTAACATCCAACAAGGAAAAAAATGATATTTACTCAGGGATAAAAATAAAGTACAAAATAAATATGACAAATAAAACGTACATGACTGGGTGGATTTCTTTTCCTCGTCCTTTTACAATCATCGTAATTGGATAGAAGATGAAACCAACAGCAATTCCTGTAGCAATACTATAAGTTAAAGGCATTGCGAGTAATGTAAAGAAAGCAGGAACCGCAATTTCAAACTTATCCCACTCAACATGACGTAAGTTAGCTGCCATTAAAATACCAACGATAATTAATGCTGGTGCTGTCACTTCTGCTGTTACAACTCCAAGTAAAGGAGAGAAGAAGAGCGCTAATAAGAACAATGTTGCCGTTACAACAGAGGCAAAGCCAGTTCTTGCACCAGCACTGACACCTGTCGTTGACTCTATAAAAGATGTCGTTGTAGAAGTACCTAAAATAGAACCAGCTACCGTTGCAGATGAATCAGAGAATAAAGCTTTGTTCGCCCTTGGTAGCTTGCCGTCTTTCATAAATCCACCTTGCGTAGCAACGGCTACTAAAGTACCACCTGTATCAAAGAAGTCTACGAATAAAAATGTCATAATAACAATTAACATTTGTATTGTGAAAATTTCACCAAAGTTCTCAAAAGCTGCACCAAACGTTGGCTCTAAACTTGGTACCGTGCTAACTACATCACTTGCTCCAGTTGGTGGATCAATCAAGCCAACAAGCATACCTGCTACAGCAGTCGCAATCATACCATAGAATACGCCGCCTTTAAGACCTAAAGTTAGTAAAATAACGGTCGCCACAACACCAAAAATCGCTAGTAGTGTGTATGGGTTTGTTAAGTCACCCAAAGCTAAGTAAGTGTCAGGATCAGATTCAATTATTCCAACGTTCGTTAAACCAATAAATGCAATAAATAAACCAATACCTGCACCGACTGCAAGCTTTAAATTGTTAGGAATAGCATTAATGACTTTTTCTCTTACACCAGTTAAAGTTAAAATCATAAAGATAACACCAGAAGCTAAAACACCGGCTAAAGCTGTTTCCCATGGAATTCCCCATGTTAATACAACCGTATAAGCAAAGAATGCGTTTAATCCCATACCAGGAGCTAATGCGATTGGGTACTTTGCCACAAGACCCATAATTAACGTACCAACTGCTGCTGCTAAAGCTGTCGCTACAAAGACTGCCTCAGGATCCATTCTTGTCACACCAGCAGGCAATTCTTCAATATCCAATAAAGCTAAAACAGCCGGGTTGACGAATAATATATAAGCCATCGCTAGGAATGTCGTAACACCACCCATAATTTCGCGACTGTAATTCGTCCCCAGCTCTTCAAACTGAAAATACTTTTTCATCGTTTGTCCTCCCCCATTGTAGAAACACTAAAAAACACCCTTGGCCGAAACCAAGAGTGCTACGAGGACATTTTGCAATCAACTGTGTAATGAACTACCCGAATTCAAGTCTACTAAACCTTTAATCGGTAATCTACTACACTCATCTATTATTGCCGTCACTCGTAGTCAGACCATTTACGGTAGTCCGGTAGAAACTCTTGGGCCATATCCCCAACATTATACGAAGTGTTTCATATTAATTTTTTAAATGATATAGGTTAACTTTACAAACGATTAAACATTTAGTCAATACTTATTTCGACAAAATTTGTTTCGTTAAATTTCGCCAAGTTTGATAGAATTGATCAACCTCAGAATTTAAATCTTCTTCCCGGTAAACGAAACGCTCATAATACAGAGTTAGCTCAGTCATTTGCTTATTACCTAACATACTGTCAACATTATAAGCATACTCACGCAGCGTCTCGCCACTTTGGAATTGATACCCTTCTCTCTCTAACAATTTCAATATGAACTGATAAGAATTTGTAATTGTTTTAGCTGAAGGCTTTCGCTTTAACTTTTGCTTTTTCCAACTAGCTACTATTTTCGAACGATACATATAAATTAACCAGATCGTTAATAACGTCCCAATTGTTATAGCGAATAAATGTAGTAAGTTGAAGTTACTGTCTTGACCTCCAGAACCAACTGTCTCATCTTCTTCACTTTCACTACCTTCGTCTAATAAATCATCCATATCAGACTGGTCATCATTCTCTGGAGCTTCTAACGGATCATCTTCGTTATTATTTCCATCTAATATGTCGTCTACCGATTCTCCGGTTGAGAAGTTCGCCTGGTTGTCGAAACCAACTGTCGGCTCAAAAGGCACCCAACCAACTTCAGGGAAGTAAACTTCTACCCAAGAGTGAGCATTATTATTTTGGATTTCAAATACGTTAGAACCTCTTTCTGGAAAAGCATCTTGCTGAACTGCGCGTTCACCACCCGTAAATCCTTTTGCCCATCTTGCAGGAATTTCTAAACTTCTTAACATGACAACCATAGACGTTGAATAGTTATCACAATAACCACGCTGAGTATCAAATAAAAACTGATCCACATAGTCTTCATCATCATCAGGGATCGCTACATCTGATGTCGCATACTCAAATCCACTGTCTTCAAAATAACTCTCGATAGCGCGAGCGTAATCATATCGGTTTTCATCAACATCTTCAACAATTTCTTCAGCTAAGTTTGACACTCTCTCTGGCAGATCATCCGGTAACTGCAAATATCTTTCTGGCATTTGATCTGATTCAACATACCCCACTGGCACTTCTCTCATTTTGTTTCTTGGAAAGTCAGGACGACCTACTTCCAAAGAATATCCTTCGTCTACTAAATCCTGTTCCTCATTAATCATTGATGCAAGCTCACCAGTCGTATAATTATAATAAAAACTAACACCATCAACTGTAGTTCCAACGGTCTCTGTGCCATAAAGATAAGGGATCTTATTTAAATGGCCAGGTTCAATAAACTGTAGTTCCGCTTCTGTCTCATTACGTTCTACACTTTCGCCATAATATGAAATATGCGGGAAGTGACCACTTTCATTTGTCGTTGGTGTACCTTCATCTGAACGAACCCATCCATGTCCTGTATACTCATCTTTCGTTTCGACTTTCCAATACCTTGGCGATGTAGCTGTCGCATAAAAGACAGTCGTATCATCCATTATAAAGCCGCCACCTAGACGGTCATCATGTTCACCATAGCCGACTCGATTAACGCCTCCACTACCTTCACCTGAACCAAAACCATTCTGTCCAGCTGCTTGAATAAATGATACAGGGTCAGGCCACTGTGGTTCAAATTTAGGTGCCGCAAAACCGATCGCTGCACTTATAAAAACAACAATTGCCATTGGTGCAATCCATTTAGCCATCGTACGACTACTTGGCACTTTAATTTTCTCTTGATCTACAATTCTATTCAGGTTAGCTAATATTAAAATTAACACACTAAAAATGAACACTCGTACAATGGCAACGTTCCCATCGTAAAGCGTAAATGTATCTAGTGCTGTTACATATACAAACGTTAATAGAACAAAAGAAAAAGGACGTTTAACGACGACAAACCAATAATAAAGTAAATAACTCATCATCCATAATAAGATTAAAAACAATAGTGTTCTAAAAACAGGTGTTAATTCAATCCAACTTTGGCCTAATAGTGCTTGGGTGCTTAGTTGTAAATCAACTAAAAGCTCTCCTAACCAAGCCAACGAGAAAAATGACGGTTCATAAAATATATAGTTTAATAGAAACATCAATCCTGCAAGCTTTAAAAATGGAGCAATCCACATAGGTAATTGAATTAACGAAATGACAAAACAGAACACAATATAAATAATAAATAAATGTGTTCCGCCAGTATCTGTTACTTGGCCTAATGGTAAAACCCACTCCATTAATAACAGCATACTGCCTATATATAAAGCTATTCCTACCCATTTACTGGAACTCATATCTTTTAAACGCATTAGGCGTTCACCTCAATATGTCTTCTTACTAAGCGGTCTTCATTTAGCCATGACACTTTTACACCCGAATAGTGCAACTGATCCATTCCAACTCTTTCTTCATAACTAATTAGGTGTTTACTTCTAATGAAAATAATGTGCACTTCAACTTGTTGTTGTTTAAGTTGCATAATCGTCTTATTAATGGCTGGTGATAATTCATGCGTCACTACAACTAAATAACGATCTTTTGATAACTGCCACGCTTCACGCTTTAACTGTTGTGGAAAATGATCACCTTGAACAAGTTGGATCTGACTTAATAAGCGTGTTAATTTTTCTAATGATTGTTTCCCATGTGATAACACAACTTCTTCTCGTGCTTGACCTAATGCAATAACCGATACGTTACCATGGTCTTCATACGAGTGATTAGCAACAGCATGAGTCACTTCTACAGCCGCTTCAAACGCTAACCATAAGTTAAAATCATTAGAACTACCATTCAAAATTATCGATAAATCTTTATGCTTCTCTTCTTCAAACTCTTTTGTGACGAGCTCTTGTTTTCTCGCTGTTGTTTTCCAATCAATCCACGATAACTGATCACCCGGTGCATAATCTCGCACACCTGATACGAGATTTGTATGATTAGCTGTTATAGTATAAGCTGACTGCTGACCTTCTTCAAAGGTTGATCTTTCAAGCTCTAAGTTCAGCGACACTTCACCTGGTTCAACTAACACCGTCGTTTCGACATCGTAAGTTCTCTCCTTTTTCACTAATCCCATTAAATCGCCCGTTAATAGCTTGGCTTGACCAAATTCGTGACGTCCTCTAGGAATCGATTCCAAGTTATATTGATAACTAATTTTTCTTCGGAAAAACGGGAATACGATTGTTTTACTATATTGTCTACTTTTTAGTTTATTAGGGTTAGATAAAAAACGATATTTATGATGTCTCGTGTCGTGCCAAGTCAGCATTTCAGGAACCCCATCTTCTACAACTAAATAAAAAATAGGTACAGGCAATATGCGTTTAATATTTACCGTTACGTTCAACGTTTGCCCTGCTTGTAAGTAATGTTTACTAACTTGGCGCTCGACTTTAACAAATTTCATCGGATAAAAAATCATCAAAATTGAATAAACTAGTATAGGTAAAAAACTAAAAAATAAAAACCAACTGACAAACCCACCTTGAAACATACCGTAAACAAACAATGTAACGGTCAATGCTAAAACTAAAATTAGCTTTAATACAAATTTCAACGAATTAGCCATTTACGATCCTCTCTCAATTGGAATCATCGTCTTTTTAATTAAATCTTCTAATACTTGTTTATCTGTCTTACCTTCGAACTTCGCTTCTGATGTTAACAATAAGCGGTGCGCTAACACGTGTGGTGCCATATACTTCACATCATCTGGCACTGTGTAATCACGTCCATGAATATAAGCATAAGCTTGAGCAGCTTTCATTAAAGCAATCGAAGCACGCGGGCTTGCTCCCAACTGAATCAGAGGGTTTTTACGCGTGTTTGATACAATCTCAACGATATACTTTTTAACCGAGTCACTTACATGAACATCGCGAATTTCATTTTGCTTCTCTAAAAGCTCATCTCTTGTCATTACTGGCGTTAACGTATCAATTGGATGCACATTCGCAGTACGGTCTAACATCGTAATCTCTTCTTGCTTAACGGGGTAACCCATTTTTAATTTTAGTAAAAAACGATCGAGTTGTGCTTCTGGTAACGGATAAGTCCCTTCATACTCAATAGGATTTTGCGTTGCCAATACGAAAAAAGGATCATTTAATCTCATCGTCACACCATCAACTGTGATGTGTTTCTCCTCCATACTTTCAAGCAATGCCGATTGCGTCTTTGGTGATGTACGGTTAATCTCATCAGCAAGGACGATATTACCCATAATCGGACCAGGTTGGAATTCAAACTTCATTTCTTTTTGGTTATAAATAGAAACACCTGTTACATCAGACGGTAATAAATCAGGTGTAAATTGAATTCTACTAAACTGTAAATCAACAGATTTCGCTAATGCTCGAACTAGCATCGTCTTACCGACACCTGGAACATCCTCTAGTAAAACATGACCTTGCGCAAGTAGCGCAACAATTGTTAATTCAATTGCATCACGTTTACCAACCATAACTTTTTCGATATTTTCTATTAACTCATTAATTTTAGTTTGTTGTCCGGCCATTTGCTGGTTCATTACTACAACCTCCTGAATTGTCATAACATTTCGCTAATTTTATCTTACTATAAAATGATTGATTAATGTGAGAGAATTTATACATTTTATAGCTAATTTTCTAGAAATCTAGAAAACTATTTTGGTTTTTCAACATTATAACCTAATTTTTTCATATTTTCGCGATAATTACGACACTGTTCTTTGAAACATTTCGGCTTGAAATCCTTAGGGAGTTGATCTTTAAACTTCTCATAACAAAAACAGCGATCCATGTTCCATCACCTACTTTTAGTCATTTTAACTCCTATCGTAACATGGAACGCCAAAGTATATGTAGAATGATAATACTGGAATTCCTCACAAAAAAACACCGACCAGTTTTTATACTGACCGGTGTTTTCAAGCTATTCTGCATCAACTCTGTTAAAGAAAGTAAAGGAGTATAAAGCAGCAATACCAACGATAACGTAAATGATTCTAGAAATGACTGAATCCATACCACCAAATATAGCTCCCACTAAGTCCCAACCGAATAGTCCGAAGATGAGCCAGTTCAATCCACCTATAATCAATAAAGCTAAAGCAGTTTTATTCATTTCCATACCACCTTTCTGGTTGACAGTCATTTGTTGAAAATCCTAAATATACCTTTATAGAGTATTATTTTACTTTTTGCGAAAATTATACATCGTCAGTTTGGCGTCACCTATCTTCTTCCAAAAACCGTTCAATACCTTTTTGGTTTTCTAAATAAGTTCCTTTCCCTAATTGAATTAATTCATCGATATATTTAATTTCATCAAACGAAATTTCTTTTCCTAAGTCTTTATTTATGCGTAGATAACGATCATTAAGAAGTAACTTACAATGATAAGAAGTCGATTCAGAGGATAAATGAAGAACTAAATCTAACAATTTCGGTGTCACTTTCATCGTTAACAAATGAAAAGGGAGCCATTGCTTTAGTCCCCAATCCTTTTCCTTTTCAATATTAAATTCAATATTTTGCAGTCCCGTCCCTAGTGATAATATTTTTATATCGCCAATGTCTCGTCCAAAGTGATGAATGGCTTCTGTCATACCAATTAAAGAAGGATTATTAGACCACAGACCGCCATCAATTGATAACTGATTACTAATATTATTCGGCGGAAAATAGATGGGAGCTGAACAAGATGACAGGACCGCATCCCATAACTTAATGTTTGAGCTTTCACTTTGGTCATGACCATAATTTGAACGGTAAATATACGGCTTACCATGCGTCACATCTACTGATGGAATGAGCAGTGGCTTTTGAATATCTTGAAGTGAATAATCGCCAAATGCTTTTTGGAAGAAGTGGCGTAAATATCGGTCACCATAAACACTTTTAAAAAGTCCAATTTTCGATTGGCGTTTAAAGATCTTCTTCCCGTACTTTTTATAATAACCCATTACATCTGACATCTTTTTGTTTAATACAATTGAAGTGCCAATAATTGAACCTGTACTCGCTCCTGTAATGACATCAAAATGTTCACCTACGCGGACCCCATATTCTTCCTCTATTGATTGTAAAATTGCAATAGCAAACACACCCCGAATCCCACCACCATCAATGCTTAAAATTTTCATATGTAGTCACCTTTATTATGGATTGTAAAGCCCCTCAACATAACCTTACCCTTTCCAATTTAATGGCACTTATGTGTTAATAATCATTACTAAAAATGAAGAACCCTCCGACCTTAAGGATTCTTCAAGTATTAATCAATCATTTTTTCGTACTAAAGAAGACTTGTCTAACACCTTATACTTAATGAGAAAGTGACCTGTATGTTGGTATTGTATACTTTTAATAAGCCTGTTCAGCATTATTTCGTTTTTTAAAAATAACTATGAAAAAGCCTTGTACGATAAAAATGAGTAATAATAAAACCCATAAATAATCTTTATAAAAATCAAATGATAACGAATGAACGAACCGATCATACAGTTCAATTAATAACCAACCAATAGGAAAAATTGGCGCTGCATAACTGTAAGACTTTAAAAGAATTTTTTTGTTACGATCATTTTTAGACTCCGGTCCAAAGTAAAATTTTAGTTGTATATATAGTGCTACTAAGAAAAATGGTGTCAAAACTAGTATTATAAAAGCCACTTCATGTTCTCCATATACTTTCAAGTTTATTTTTTATGTATTAAAATAATAAGTTATAAGTATAAAAATACCCGTTAGATACATTGCTTCGTCTTCATTTGTAGTCATTGGACGAAAGTAGTATTGATAGCCTTTTTCTCGTTGACCTCTACCTATCATTGTGTTTCCAACAAACACCTCCACTTGACTGTTCGTGACGTATGTTTGAAATACATATTCCGTTTGTCCAATAGTTGCTTTCAAACGTCCTTTTAGTTGTGTCGCATTTTTAAAAGACAGATCCGTTCTAACTTCTCCAACTATCTCATCATTTTCGAATATTGCCCAACGATCATTTCCAATCAACCGATTTTCTTGTGGATTCTCAAAGGTTATTGAACGACCATCCTTCATTTCAAACATCAGATTTAAATACCAACGACCTGTAGACCGCATAGTTTCAGCGACTAACATTTTCCATGACGATTGGTAATAGCGTCTAAATTGTCCTTTTAATAGTTGTTCAGCATAAAGTGGTTTCCATCGGTTAAAAACCGTGTCACCTAAACGAATGACCCAAGCGCCTTTGCTGTTTATTGGTTCAAAACTTTGATCTTTTTTCACTTGATGTCGCTGAAAATATAAAATCCCGATTGCTGCTAAAGGAAATAGTAATAATAGTAGAAACTGATTTATTTCAAACTCACCTACTACGATCATCCGAAGAGATAAACCAATTAAACCAGCAATCGTTAAAAGTATTAGGTAACCCATGTTAAACTCCTTTACCCCCGTAAAAATATGTAATTCATTTTTTAATATGTTAACATAAAAATTTCTGCCAAACTTATAAATTTGGCAGGAGCCTTTAATTATAAACAGATAGCTTTTTATATGTTGTTATATCACATGATCTAACGTCTTTTAAATTGGTTCTGTTAAAGTTTATTGTTGATATATGATAAAAAAATTAGAACTTCCAAATATTGGAGGTTCTAATTTCCTATAATGTCTTATTCAACTAAAGCACCCGTTTCTGTAATAAGCACATAATATTTACCATGAGAAAACTTTAGCCAATATCATAAACAGTGACCACAAAACAAGGCCAACCAAAAGGAAAATGATGAAAACTTTTAATGTATCCAAGAATGATGAAATCTTAAACCAACCGCTAAGTAAAAGAGTGGGATAAATGGTGAACAGCATCACACAAAAATGGATAATACTCCGCTTAAATATACTCCAGTCTTCCACTTCATAAATAACGGATGCAGCAGCAACGAAAAATATGATAACACCAGTAATAAACGTACTTTTTGCATCTGAATACTTACCTTGAAAATAGAGGAGTAAAGCAATTCCACCCATAATGGCTAATGGTATACTACCTCTTATCAAAGAATTTATAAAAATAATATAACTTACCTTCCTTCTTTATGAATTAGTGTCAATTATTGCAAGTGATGTTTCCAATTAAATCAGCAGACTTACGAAGAGAGTAACCTTCTATCATACATTCAACAAATTTAATCCATTGGTTAAGGTGACGAGTACGATAAAGAACTGTATTTGTGTGGTCAGTAAATGTCTTTTTACAAGCCTTACAGCGATAGCGTTGATTTTTAACTTCATCACCATCAACAATTGTTGTGTATTTACCAATACGGACAACATGTTCCGATTCGCAGTCTGGACATTGATAACCATTCTTATTTTTACGTTCCGAAATTTCGTGATGAACGGTTCCAGTCGAACTTGATGCAGTCAGGGCATCAATTAAATATTCTCGCAATCGGTGTTTCTCTGCTGGATTTAGTTTTTGAATGGC
>NZ_AKIF01000090.1 GCF_000269905.1 Alkalibacillus haloalkaliphilus C5 | reverse complement strand
ACGCATATTAATGGGGACGATTATGAGGGTTTGCTATACGATACTGTACAGGAGTTATAGAAACAAAATGCAATAAGACTATTACCTGAATTAGAACGCAATATATTGCAATATGTTGAACAAGTTGAATTAGAAATTGCCGAGAATTCAAAGGATCTAGAAGAATACATGTTTATAGTAAACAGTTAACACCTGCTGAAAGGGCAGCTAGACAATTTAATCTCAGTACAGAGGAAGTAATAGATACTTTACAATCAGCGACAGAAAAAGTTAGAAAGCTATTAGTGAAAAGTTAGTTTAATATAAATTGATAAATTAAAAATCTTTAAAACTCCACCATTTTTGATCGTGAGGGTTTGTAGGTAAAATGTCATCTCAGATATTTTATATTATTTGGTTGGTTTAGATTAGTTTCGACTATAGACGTGGTAAGGAAAGGGGATTTAAGTATGGAAAAGTCACACACAAGCTTTGTAGAATTGATTCAAGAGATTGACAATGTAGAACGTGAACAGAGGGATAGAGGAACACTTTTTGAATTGTTAACTATAACTTACCTATCCCATGAACCAATCTATAATCGAATGTTTGATGCTGTTTGGACATTGAATGAAGTACCTGTAGAGTATAACATCCCTAAAGTAGATACAGGTGTAGATTTAGTTGCGCGAAAACGTGATAACGGTGATTTGGTTGCCGTTCAGTGTAAGTTTTACTCGAAAGATACGAACATTCAAAAAAGACATGTTGATTCGTTCTTAAATGAATTAGGAAAAAGTTATTATGCAGAGGGGTTAATTGTGACGACCACAGATAAATGGAGTCATAACGCTGAGACTGCTTTAGAAGGTCGTGACAAAAAAGTATATCGCCTATCGTTATCTGATTTAGCTCATAGTCAAATAGACTGGTCAAGTTTCTCGTTTGAAAAGCCTAAAAGCGTTGAATTACAAGCGAAGAAAACGCCAAGACCACATCAAAAACCAGCTATTAAAGCTGTTGTAAATGGATTTGAAAAGACAGACAGAGGAAAGCTAATTATGGCTCCGGGAACAGGCAAAACCTTCACATCCATGGCCATCGCTGAACAATTAGCTTCAAAACAAGAACATAAGCCATTTAAGGTTCTTTATTTTGTGCCGAGTATTCAATTGTTGTCACAAACTGTTCGTAGTTGGAACGCTGATATTCATGGTGATATGGAAACAATAGCTGTATGCTCAGACCGAAAAGTCACAAAACAAAATCAAGGCATGGAAGATATAGGCTCAGTTGACTTAGGTTTTTCTGCAACCACGAGTTCAGAAACATTACTCTCTTACCAACAAACAATTGAACAAAAACAATCACCAGACATAATTGCTGTATTCTCTACTTATCAATCAATTGATGTGTTAATTGATGCTCAAAAACAGGGCTTTTATGAATTCGACTTAATTATTTGTGACGAAGCTCACCGCACTACAGGTGCAACCGAACAACATCAAGAAGAATCGCACTTTGTCAAGGTTCACAGAAACGAAAACATTCGAGCGCAAAAACGGTTATATCAAACGGCAACACCACGAGTATATGGAGAAGAAGCTAAACAAAAAGCCGACAATAAATCGATTGTCATTGCAGATATGAATGATACGTCAATATTTGGAGAAGAGTTCTATCGAATTGGCTTTGGTGATGCCGTTCATAATGATATTTTAAGTGATTATAAAGTGATGGTATTGGCTGTTGATGAGGAAATGATTGCCCGACGTTTTCAGACTATGCTAGCTCATGACAATGGATTAGAGTTTGATGATGTTACCAAAATCATCGGTTGTTGGAATGGCTTAGTAAAACGAAATGGTCAATCAAATCAAACATTAGGCGACCCGATGAAACGTGCAATTGCTTTTACAGGAACAATTGACGATTCGAAAATGATTACGGATATGTTCTCGAATGTTGTTGAAGAGTATTTGAACGAATTAGATGAAGAAAAACAATTCCATATCGATATTCAACATGCTGATGGATCTATGAATGCTATTGAGAAAAATACCAAAATCGATTGGCTTCAATCACATGTATCTGACAATACATGTCGTGTTTTGTCGAATGCACGTTTTTTAACGGAAGGTGTAGACGTACCAGAACTTGATGCGGTTATGTTTTTACAACCACGACGATCTAAAATCGATATTGCTCAAGCCGTTGGGCGTGTAATGCGTAAAGCAGAAAATAAAGATTACGGCTATATTATTTTACCGATTGGTATTCCGGCTGGAGCGGATGAAACCAATGTACTTGATAATAACGAGAAATATCGTGTTGTGTGGGATGTTTTAAATGCGCTACGTTCTATAGATGAGCGTTTTGATGCGACAATTAATAAGTTAGAATTAAATAACAAAAAACCAAAACAATTAATAGCTTCTAAAGTTGGAGACGCACCTAATGATGGATTAGAAACACCTCATGAGACACGCGAATATCAAACAGAGTTAGATTTGTATGGGGATGAAGACCTATCTGACTTAGAACGTGCAATATATGGCAAGATTGTCCGAAAGGTTGGTAATGTACGTTATTGGGAACAATGGTCAGAAGACGTTGCTGAAATTGCTCGGAAACACATAATGCGCATTAATGTTATGTTAGAAGATGAAAACAGCGAGGCATATAAAGAGTTTGGGACGTTTGTCACAAGTTTAAGAAATAATATTAATTATTCCATCACAGATACCCAAGCAATCGAGATGTTAGCGCAACATCTAATCACCAAACCAATTTTTGAAGCATTGTTTCATTCGAATAGTTTTGTTCTTAATAACCCAGTTTCAAAATCAATGGAATCTATTTTAAATGTATTAGATAAACAAGGATTTATGAAGGAACAGGAGAGGTTACAAGATTTTTATGATAGTGTTCGTGCCCGTGCTGAAGGGATTGATAATTTAGAGGCTAAACAAAAGATAATTGTACAACTTTATGAAAAGTTTTTTAAAGTAGGTTTTAAAGAAACGACTGAACAATTAGGTATTGTTTTCACACCAGTGGAATTGGTAGATTTCATTATCCATTCAGTTGAAGATGTGTTAGAAAAACATTTTAATAAATCATTATCAAGTAAGGGTGTGCACGTTTTTGATCCCTTTACAGGAACAGGAACATTCATTACTCGTTTATTACAAAGTGGGTTTATTCCCAAAGAGGATTTGCTTCGTAAGTATACACAGGAACTTCATGCAAATGAAATTGTGTTATTGAGTTATTATATTGCAGCTATAAATATTGAAGAAACATTCCATAGTTTAGCAGAAAGTGATTACCAACCATTTGAAGGAATTGTTTTAACCGATACTTTTGAAAGTATGGAACGTAGGGATTCTCTAGTAAGTGAATTATTTGATGAAAACAATGAACGTTTGAAAAAACAACAAGAAGAATCCATTTTTGCAATAATTGGGAATCCACCGTATAAAGCTAGACAAACTAATGATAATGACAATATACAAAAAAGCAGTTACGCCAAACTTGATGAAAGTATAAAAAATACCTATGTAAAGCATTCAAACGTTGTAAATAAAAACACATTGTATGACCCTCTTGTCAGAGCTTTTCGGTGGGCTACAGATAGAATCGGCGATCAAGGTATTATTGGGTTTGTCACAAACAGTGCTTTTATAAATGCTCCTACAACTTCAGGAATTCGTAAAAGTTTTTATGAAGACTTCAACATCTCTATATAATAAATTTGAGAGGAGCAGTTAGAGGTCGTTCAGGGGATGATGCCAAGCGTGAAGGACAGAGTGTATTTAATATATTAACAGGTGTTGCTATATGTATACTTATAAAGGATGGTTCGAATAACCACGAGATTAAGTATTATGATATTGGTGATTACTTGTCAAAAAAAGAAAAATTAGATAAGATAACTAGCTTTAAATCGATAAAAAATATCGAATGGTCTAACATTATTCCGGACAAAAACAACGATTGGTTAAACCAACGGGATGAAAAATATTTAGAATTTGTACCTATGGATTCAGTAGAAGAAGGTATTTTCAACACTAAATCCCTTGGTGTAAGTACTAACCGTGATACGTGGGTTTATGGCTTTTCTAAAGAGCAAGTCAAAAAGAATGTTCATATAATGATTGACAATGTAAACTCAGAAATGGATCGATTGAAAGGCATTGAAGATAAGGATGAGATTGTTTCAAAATTAAATGCTGACCCTAAATTTGTTAGTTGGAGTCGAGGGCTTAAACAGTTATTTTTAAAGGGTGAAAAAATAACTTTAAATCCAAAGGAGTTAAATGTTCATGTATACCGTCCATTTACAAAGAAGTGGTTATACTATGATAAAAATGTTGTTGAAATGTCTAGGAAGTTCAGGAAAACTTTTGGTGAGAATAATAAAGTTATAGTTGTTCCTGGCAATGGCTCTAGAAGAAATTTCTCATGCTTGATGGTTGATGCGATTCCAGATTTGAATATTTTGGATGCAGGGGCACAAGGTTTTTCACTATATAATAAGGAAATGGTTTCAGACTTATTAGAGGATGACAGTAATATATCAACAAATGCCTCAAATAGTTTCGGATTGTCCACTGATGATATCTTTTATTATACTTATGCTGTATTGCACTCAAAGGATTACCGTGAAAAATATGATAATGATTTAAGGAAACAATTACCCCGTATTCCAAAGTTGAAAAATAAAGAAAAGTATGTTGATATTGGTCGAAAGTTAGCTCATTTACATCTTAATTACGAATCGGTATCACCGTATGACGGTGTGAAAATTGAAGGGAAGAAAACCCCGTCCTATAAAGTTACAAAAATGAAACACCCTAGAAGGGACATGTTAGATAAAATTATTTTCAATGAGGACATCACAATTACAAATATACCTGAAAAAGCATATCAATATATAATAAATGGACGGCCAGCAATAGAGTGGGTTATTGATCAATATCGTGTTAAGAAGGACAAAAAATCAGGAATTGTAGATGACCCTAATGATTATTCAGATGATGAGAAATTCATTTTAAATTTACTTTTAAGGGTTATTAATGTTTCGGTGCAAACTGTTGATTTGATTGATGAATTGCCACAATTAGAGATTGATCAATAATTGCAAAATTGTAATACGCCTTGGTATTAATCTGAAAAGTAAACTTTATGCTTTTTGATAAGTTCATAATTGACTTAATTCTTACTCTAAACTTTTCGAGGATAAGTCCTATTATAATGTGATTATGGCAGCAGTTGCTAAAGAATTATATAAAGAATTGAGAAGTGAATAAACACAACTAAGAGACATGCAATTTTTTATGTGCATGTCTCTTTTTATAAAATCCGTAAAGGAGTGATTAAAATTAGAATAACATCTATCAAAGTAAATAATTTTAAATCATTTGGAGAGATAAAAAATGCTCTAATTTTAGAAAAGGATGTTACAGCGATAATCGGAAAAAATGAATCAGGAAAAAGTAATTTGTTAGAAGCAATAGGTTTACTCCCATTCCTTTCATGGAGAAAGGGTATTCGAGATTATTATGAAAACAATAGAAATCTAATAAATAATAAGGGAATAGAGATATCATTTAAATTCTTATGTGATGAACTAAACCCAAATGAATCACAATTAGTATTTAATAATACCAAAACTGCAAATATATCGGGTGAAATATCAGAAATTTTATCCAAAAATAAAGTGTTAGCTATTGAGTCAAAGCGGTTAAAGGGATTTATCGATAAAAAGCAATTATGGAATATTGATAGCAAAGAAGTTGATAAATTTAAAGACGTAATAGAACCACTTGTTAATGTGGGAGACAAAGTATTGCTTAATTTTGATAGAAATATCAACTTTATTAGAGGCAAGGTAAAGAAAGAGTATCAAAATAGTAAAGACGTATATCAGGTTATAGACAAGATTTCAGAAATTTTAAGAGAAGAATACAAAAGGCTACCAAGAATTATTTATTTGGAAGAAGTTCAAGAACTTCAATATGAATACGATTTTCAAGATATAGAAGATATATTCAAAGCTAGAAATAATGTTTTTTATAGATTACTTCAAATTAGTAATATTACGAAAAAAGACTTGGATACAGCTTTTCACTCAACAAATGAAGATTACAAACAAAATACTAGAGAAGAGTTAGAAGAAAAAATAAATTTTGATGCACTAAGAGACTTTAATGATTTTTATACACAAGAAGATATACAATTTAAGGCTAGATTTGATGGTCAAAAACTTAAATTTTCTCTTAAATCAGGTCAAGGTAAGAGATTGAGTATCACAGAAAGAAGTGACGGCCTAAAATGGTATTTGGGTTTATTTATTGAACTGAAATCACTTAATTATTTCAGCGAACCATCATTAATACTAATAGATGAGCCGGGGGTTCATTTACATGTTAATGCCCAAAAGGAAGTATTAAAGTTCTTTGACGATTTAACATCTAAAGGACATCAAATTGTATATACAACACACTCACCCTTTATGATAAATAATGATAATTTGATGAGTGTTAGACCAGTAAGTAAAGATTACCTAGGATATACTGTAATATCAAAAAACTTTTACGACCAGGAACTATCAAGTGATTCTAAGATGGAAACACTATCACCCTTAGTTAATGCTATAGGTATGGATCTGAAGTTTAATATAGGACCAAGTTCGAATAAAATAAATATTATAACAGAGGGAATATCAGATTATTATTATTTAAGTGCAATGATAAAGTTTCTTGATATTGATGAAGATATTTGCATAATTCCTTCAACTGGTGCTAGTAATATTAATCGGTTAGCGTCAATATTAATTGGTTGGGGATATGAATTTAATATTGTTTTGGATTTCGATAAAGAAGGGTTAAAGGAATTTAAAGTATTAACGGAAGATTTAGACTCGTCATTAGAACCTTTAATACATTTTGTTGATTCTGACAAAGAAATTGATCAAGATGAAATGACAGAGAACCCTGTGACAATAGAAGATATTATTGCACAAAGTGATATTAGTAAACTAGTGACAAAACCAAATGAGGACAAAGTTGTAGCCTCTAAAGAGTTCTATACTAGAGTCTTAAATGGAGAAGTTATTCCAGAGGATAGTACCCAAGAAAAATTTAAGGCGTTAATTGAGAAAATGGTTTCTAATTCTTTTGATAGACCAATAGTAGTTTAAAGTTATTAAAGATAATTTATGGAAGTGGTTAATTACTTACGAAAAAGAGTCAAAACTTAAAACAATAGTTATACATGCGTAAAGCTAAAGTAGATAGTTTTGGCTCAATGAAAATGATTCTTTTCTATCAAAAGTGGAAATTTATACAAATCGAACGGGGGCAAATGCAAAAAATACAAGCTTGTAATTTTCAACACTTGGACAGGGTGTTTTTGTAGATATTATTCACGCTGGAAAGTCACAAAATTATGCAATTTAAAATTACAGCTAAAATGTTGGTACAATCAACTTTGTTTGAATTCCACCCCTATATATCGCTAGTGAATACCCCCTGAGTGAATATAGTTTTGCTATATTCACTCAGGGCTATTATATAGTGTTAAAATACTTTTTTTAAGCAAGTGAAATAAGATCGTGTTGAGATGTTTACCTAAAAAAGAATACTGTTTATTAGTTGTAAGTTAGGAGGGACTTCATGAGAGATGTCCATCGTATAAGAAGAATTATGCAAATGTTAGAAGACATTTGGAGGCACTTCCCTGATTGGCGGTTTAATCAATTAGTGTCGAATTTACAGCATATGTATTCAAATAAACATAATAATTTTGGTAAAAGGAAAGTGCTTGAAAAAGATGGTGAGAGTGATGGTGTTCCGGTAAGTTATGTAGATTTATTTTACTTGGAGGATGATCAATTGGAAAAGTTTCTAGAAGAAGCTCTTGAAGAATTGAATAGGAGGAAGAGATGATAAAAGGGGTCTTCGGAATATATAGTGGAATTACTTTTTTAATAGTTTAAAACAACTGGTGTTTAAATCGGATTTTCTAGTGGGATGTTAGGACAATCAATAGTATTATAAAAGTATCAATCACATACGAGTGATACGTTGGGAAAAAAATAAAATAGTCCAATTTACTTGACCGTGTACTATGGTACACGGTTTATAATATTCATGGGGTGAAATAAGATGATTTACCGCATTAGTGAGTTTGCAGAAAAATGTGGCGTTAATAAAGAAACGATTAGATATTACGAGCGAAAAAATTTACTACAAGAACCTCACCGAACGGAAGCTGGTTATCGGATATATTCATATGATGACGTTAAGCGTGTTGGGTTTATTAAACGAATACAGGAACTTGGATTTTCTTTAAACGAGATTTATAAATTACTTGGTGTTGTAGATAAAGATGAAGTTCGTTGTCAAGATATGTTCGAATTTGTTTCTAAAAAACAAAAGGAAGTTCAAAAACAAATAGAGGATTTAAAACGAATTGAAACTATGTTAGACGACTTAAAACAACGATGTCCAGATGAAAAGCAATTACATTCGTGTCCAATAATAGAAACATTAACATGAGAGATTAACGAAAGGGGCTTTATTATGAATAAATTTAAGGTAAACATTCAAGGAATGACCTGTGCGGGTTGTGAAAAACACGTTGAATCAGCACTTGAAAAGATAGGTGCTAAAAATATTGAGTCTAGTTTTCGTCGTGGTGAAGCAGTATTTGAACTACCCAATGATATTGAGGTTGAAAGTGCAATAAAGGTGATTGATGAAGCAAATTACAAAGCCAGAGAAATTGAAGAAGTATCGTCACAAGAAAACGTGGCGTTAAGTAATGAAGACAATTATGACCTTCTTATTATTGGTTCTGGTGCTGCTGCCTTTTCATCGGCAATTAAAGCTATAGAATACGGTGCAAAAGTTGGAATGATTGAGTGTGGAACGGTTGGGGGAACCTGTGTGAATATTGGCTGTGTTCCGTCAAAAACTCTTCTTAGGGCAGGGGAAATCAATCATTTATCAAAAGACAACCCGTTTATAGGTTTACAAACATCCGCTGGAGAAGTGGATTTAGCTAGTTTAATCACGCAAAAGGATAAATTGGTGAGCGAACTTCGGAATCAAAAATATGTGGATTTAATTGATGAATATAATTTTGATTTAATTAAAGGTGAAGCAAAATTCGTTGATGCTAGTACGGTTGAGGTCAATGGGGCAAAGTTATCTGCAAAACGCTTTTTAATTGCAACAGGTGCATCTCCTTCGTTGCCCCAAATTTCAGGACTTGAAGAAATGGACTATTTAACTAGTACAACACTTCTTGAGTTAAAGAAAATACCAAAACGATTAACTGTAATTGGTTCAGGATACATTGGAATGGAGCTTGGACAACTATTTCATCATTTAGGTTCAGAAATAACGCTTATGCAAAGAAGTGAGCGACTTTTAAAGGAGTATGATCCTGAGATTTCAGAGTCAGTTGAAAAAGCGTTAATTGAACAGGGTATAAACCTTGTCAAAGGGGCAACTTTTGAGCGTGTTGTACAAAGTGGAGAGATAAAAAAGGTTTACGTAACAGTAAATGGCAGTAAAGAAGTTATTGAATCAGATCAGTTACTTGTTGCCACTGGAAGAAAACCAAATACGGATTCTTTAAATTTAAGTGCGGCAGGTGTTGAAACCGGAAAAAATAATGAAATCCTGATCAATGATTTTGGTCAAACAAGTAATGAAAAGATTTATGCAGCAGGAGATGTGACGTTAGGACCGCAATTTGTATATGTAGCAGCCTATGAAGGTGGAATTATTACTGATAATGCTATCGGTGGGTTAAACAAAAAAATAGATTTATCGGTAGTCCCTGCTGTTACGTTTACGAATCCAACGGTTGCAACGGTTGGTTTAACAGAAGAACAAGCAAAAGAGAAAGGGTATGATGTGAAGACATCTGTATTACCTTTAGATGCTGTTCCAAGAGCAATTGTAAACCGTGAAACAACCGGTGTATTTAAACTAGTAGCAGATGCAGAAACACTAAAAGTATTAGGGGTTCATATTGTATCTGAGAATGCAGGAAATGTCATCTATGCAGCATCATTAGCTGTTAAATTTGGCTTAACGATAGAAGATTTAACAGAAACCCTAGCACCATATTTAACAATGGCTGAAGGGCTAAAATTAGCTGCACTTACGTTCGATAAAGATGTTTCGAAATTATCTTGTTGTGCAGGCTAAGGGAACTTTTTTTACAATTCCCTATTCAAGTGAACCAGCTAATAGGGGTAAAGGTAGCATCCGCTGATTTTGCCGCCATTTACCCTTAAATCAGACATAAGTGGTGGTAGCACCAAAATTAAAGCATTGAGCTAGGTAATCTTTGCTTCTTTAAATTCCCTCATGATTTTATAAAACGTGTTTTTCTTTAGTTCTAACATATCCATAAACATGACGCCTGTTATGTCTCCATTTCTCCATTTTAGATGGTTGTCTTCTATGATCTGTAGCTGTTTCTTGCTCAAATTGGAAAGGTTCATTTGCGGTCGCCCTAAATGTTTCCCTTGAGACCTAGCCACTTCGATCCCTTCAGCTTGTCTCTGGCGAATTTTCTTTCGTTCTTGATCCGCAACATACGAAAGCAAAGATAAAAATTGATCTTCCATTAACTGTCCCATCTCACCCATCTCACGGAACTTACGGCTGTCAAATAAAGATTCATTCTCTAATACGACAATATCTGCTTTTAATTCTCTTGTTATGTATTTCCATTCTGAAATCACTTCATCATAGTTACGTCCCAAACGATCAAGCGCATCCATATAGATGATGTCTTTTTCATTAAGAACCTTGCGCAGTAATTGATATTGGGGTCGCTCAAAATTTTTCCCACTTGCTTTGTCGACAAAAATGCGACGTGCCTCAACGCCCCTTTCTAACATTTTGTGCAACTGGCGCTGTTCATTCTGATCTTTAGAACTTACCCGTATGTATCCATAGGTAGCAACCATTTTTATCCCCCTAGAGTTTTTGTTACCACTCATTATAAGTTTTCTGTTTATAAAGGTAAACGGTAAAAATAAACGTTTATAAAAAATTTTATACCACATTTATAAACTTGATATGACGCATTTTTATCACTGCGTTCTTCCTCTCCATAAAGGTATACCTTTATAAACTTACAGTATATGATGAATTGCTGCACTCGACTGAGTAGCAGTTGCTCTCGGTAGGTGGTACTTTAGCCTTCTAAATTACTAATTTTTATAAACTGCTTGATCAAGTCCATGAACAGTATAACGATCAAGACATTGAAGTTATTGCTGTAAACATGGCTATATGGCTACATTTGAACGAACACTTGACGAGGCGACAAAATTCTTAGAGGAAAACCCGGTAAGCATGCCCATTATTTTCGATGATGAAGGAGAGATGGCAGAGATCTATCTTAACGAAGGACTGCCAACGACTTTCTTTATAAATGAGGATGGGATTGTTGTTGATAAGGTCGTCGGTGAAGTGACGAAAGAAATGATTGAAGAGAGGATTGAATATTTCTTATAATTCTGTTCCGATATATAACGTATTTAGTTTGTACGATCAGCGTAAGTGAAAAACTATTAGTGTTAATAGAAAGCGAATTAACTCCGATGAAGGATCTTTAAATTAAGGGATGCCTAAAACAGGTCTCCCTTTAATTTCGCACACACATTATGATGATCATTTAAATATATGATTGACAAAAGAGTTGCGGTGATCATAAAATAAAAATATAATCAAATGATCGTTTGAATGTGAGGGGAGAACATGGAAACAAAACAAAGGAAAGACAATCATGATCAATGTGAAATTTTTTGTTATGACGAAGAGAAAGTGAACAGGTTATCGAAAAAAATCGAAAAGGAAAAAGAAGAATTTACGTCAGTCGCAGATATGTT
>NZ_AKIF01000089.1 GCF_000269905.1 Alkalibacillus haloalkaliphilus C5 | reverse complement strand
TAGAGCCAAAAAAGGTTGATCCTCCAAGTGGGGATCAACCTTTTTTGTGACGTCCTAAATCAATCTTAGAACCAAGATGCTCCAACAATGATTAACAAAATGAACAGCACTACAATTAAAGAGAAACCTCCTGAATAACCTTTACCGTAACTCACCTGATTCACCTCCTAAACATTAACTACGATATACTATGTGTTCGTTTCCTCGTTTGTTTAGGCACATAACAATTTGATTGGTGTAACTTAAAGAAAATTATGATATATTTATGATTGTACGATTACATACTTTTAGGGGGAAGATTGATGAAAAAAGTTGTACTAGCCTTGCTGACTACATCTTTATTAGTTTTAGCTGCATGTAATGGAGACAGCGATGACACAGTCATGGAGTCCGAAGTTGGTGATATTACTAAAGATGAGTTTTATGAAGAATTAAAAGAGCGACACGGGGAAGCTGTGTTACGTGAAATGACTACTCGCATGATCTTGGAGTCACAATATGATATTTCAGAAGAAGAGCTTGATCAAGAAATTGAAGATTTCAAGGAAGAAATCGGACCACAGTTTGAACAATTTTTAGCTCAACAAGGATTTCAAAATGAAGCTGAATTTAGAGAAGCACTATATATGAGTCGTTTAGAATTTGAAGCAGCAACAGAAGATTTAGATGTTACAGAAGAAGACGTTGAATTACGTTACGAAAATATGCAAAAAGAAGTTCAAGCTCGCCATATTTTAGTTGATGATGAAGAGACAGCACAAGAAATACTTGAGCTATATGAAAGTGGTGAAGATTTCGCTGAATTAGCTGAAGAGCATTCCACTGATGGTACCGCTCAATTAGGCGGCGATTTAGGCTATTTCACTGGTGGCGATATGGTTATGCCATTTGAACGTGTCGCATTTTCACTTAATGAAGGTGAAGTTAGCGAACCAGTCGAAACGCAATACGGGTGGCATGTCATTCTAGTTGAAAACACCCGTGATGCTGAAGTTGAATTAGATTCACTTGAAGAAATGGAAGACCAAATTCGTCAAGACTTACTAACGGCACAAGTGGACCCTAGTGAACTACAGCTTATTATTGAACAAGTCATTAACGATGCTGATGTAACAATTCATGATGAAGATTTAAATCATTTATTCAGCTCTGAAGAATCATAAAAGCTATATAATAGTACAACTCAGTCATACCGAGTTGTACTATTTTTTACATATTTGTATTAGTGGTTTTTAATGGAACAAACAGAAAAAACAGAAAAACAAAGCGAAGTGATCAAATGGGTTTATGGTATTACCGTTACGATCCTTCTATTAACTGCTATCTCTTTTTTAGGTGATAACCAACACTCTACTAATATTTACGGTCACATTTTACTTATAGGTATCATGCTTGTTCAAAGTTTATATAAATTTCACCAAATATATAAAGAGGATAATAAATCGGGCCTCTTCTCTGAAACTATATTATCTTTAATTGTTCTCGTTCTTTTAAGTTGGATGCTAAGTAATCATATTTTCTAGCGGCTCAAAGTTATAAACAATCCCCCGAAAGTTAGAGTATCAATCTAACTTCGGGGTTCTTTTAAATTGTCGGCTTGTAAAATTGACGGTTTTCTAGTGGGAAAATACGATCAGTAAATTCACCTGGTTCAACTGACTCTAAAGCACGATTCATCATATTCATTTTAGCATCTATCATATCAATTAAATGAAGCAACTCGGCTTCCCGAACGATTGGCGCTTTCGGACTCCCCCATTCACCTTTTCCGTGGTGACTTAATACAAGGTGTTGAAGTAACATCACTTCTTCTCCTTCAATTCCTAACTCTTCTGCAGTCACTTTAATTTCATCTACCATCATCGAAATATGCCCTAACATCTTACCTTCTAATGTATATGTGGGAGATGCTGGACTTGAAAGCTCTTTAACTTTACCAATATCGTGTAAAATAATACCTGCGTATAATAAGTCTGTATTAATTTCTGGATAAAGATCTTTCATTTGTCGTGCAATCTTTAACATACTTACAATGTGATGAATTAACCCTGACGCATATTCATGGTGGTTTTTCGTCGCAGCAGGATAAGTTAATAAGTCGTCATTGTGCTTCTTCAAAATAGCTCTAACAATTCTTTGGATATTCGGATTTTCTAACGCAAAAATCATTTGCGTTAAATAATCTTGCATTTCTTCTAACTCGACTGGTGCTTTTTCAATAAAATCGTCGACACGAACACCGTCCATCTCATTAGACAGTCTAATTTGTCTAATGTTTAGTTGGTTTTTACCACGAAACTGACGAATTTCTCCGTGCACTTGAACGATCGCTTCTGGCATAAACGTTTCTTCATCTTCTTTCGTCGAATCCCATAGCTTTGCCTCAATTTCACCAGTACGATCGCGGAAAATAATCGTCAAAAATGGCTTACCAGAACTTGTTACACCTTTATCTACAGATTTAATAAGTAAAAATCCTTCAAATTGTTCCCCTACTTGGCGATGAGCAATTCCTTGTGTCATCGTCATTAAACTCTCCCCTTTTGTTTAAAATTATAAATTCGAAGCTTGTCTTTCTAACAGTGCTACTTCATTAACATGAGTTTTAATTTGGTATGGTTCACAAGAAAAATAAATAAGTTGCTGGTTTTCACTTTGATTTAGCAAAATGTTCATCATCTGCTTTTTACGCTCTTCGTCAAAATGGACGAAAGCATCGTCTAACACAAAGGGAAATCCTTGTGCTTCATTTAATGATTCATTTAAAGCTAAACGCAGTGCAATATACAATTGGTCTGCTGTACCATCTGATAATTGCTTCACATCAAGCCACTTTCCATTTTGATGTTGTACGATTAACGTTTCATCTTGAGAGAACCGAACATCAATATAAGTAGCTCGTGTCACTTCATTAAATATTTTCGTTGTGAAGTTTAATATTTTAGGTAAATATTCATATTGATAACGAGCTTTCGTGTCTTGCAATAATCCTTTAGCCGTTTGGAACACAGCCCACTTTTTAGCAAGCTCAATGACTTCCCCTTCAACCATCGACTTTTCATGGATTAGATCAGACAACTTCCCATCCTCTTCTAACTGACGAATATTAGCTGTACAGTCGGCCAACTGTTGCCTTAAACTCTCGATCTTATTTTGAATTTCATCATTGTTATGTCTATCTTGACTTAACTGCTCTTCAATTTCAATCCAATTATAAGATTGTTTTATAATGGAATCTGCTTCATCTTGAAATATATTGTAAACAGATTGGGTTGCTTCTTGCTTTTGTCCATCTTTCAATTGATAAGTTTCAAAATCTTGAACCGCCTGACCTAACGTTTCTTCATTTTCAAAGTTAGTTTCCGTTAACATATGGCGCATTTCATTTTCGTAAGGTTGGTAACTATCTCTAAGCTCGGAAAGTTGATTCTCCAGCTCCGTTGCCCAATTTTGTTGATAATTAATTTGTTCGTTCAAGTCTTGTTCATACTTCAAGTAATGACGGACTAGCTTTATATTTGATGAATGCCCATCTAGTTCTGCATGGTTTAAATAATATGATAAGAAACGTTTCAGTTGGTCATCTAGTTGATCAATTGATTGTTGTAATTCATCTATTTCGCCTCTTATATCTCTTTGTTGCCTGATTAAGTTTTGAACTTTCGTTAGTACTTCAAACACTTCTTCCCATTGCTCTAATTCATATGATTCCAGTAACGGTAGTGCCTCAATTTCATTTAGACGCTTTGTTTCATCTTTTTCTAGTTGTTGTTCGATTTTTAAACGTTCAGATTCAATTTCACGAAGCTCCCCATTCAGATAATCAATCTTCATTTGAACTTCTTTTAGTTGATCTTGTAATTCGCTCTGTTCTTGAATCACATGCTCCAGATTTTGAATACGTTGATTTAGATGTTCTTCATCACTATTGTCTAATTCTTCTCGATGCTCATCAACATTTGTTGAAATCTTATGGCTTTGTCGATGCAATAGAACAACGATAAGAATTCCGATGGTCGCTATAACAGAAGTCCACAATAAACTCGGTTGAAACAAAACATCTGTTAATAATAAAGTCATGAGCATAGCAGTTACTATCCCAACACTCCATTTAGAGACATTTACGATTTGTCCAAATCTTTCCAGTTCCTTCGTTTGATTTAATTCTTGGTTTTTCAACCGCTGCTCGTAATATTGAGACGCTCTCTTTTCTTTTAATTGTTCTAATTGTTGCTGATGTGATGCTAATTCTTCAGATGGTTTCGCATGACGGTCTATTTTCGCCCTTTTCTCTTCTAATTCTTTTAATTCGTTTAACTTTAAACGTTTTCGTCTTTCAAAGTCACTTAGCTTTTCGGCATTAAGAGAAACGTCTTGTGCGAGCCTTGCCCACGTTTGTTTTGTGTAGTCCGTTAATTCTAAAGAATTCAACTCTTCTTCACTTAAGTTAATCCCTACAGATTGTAAATAATTGTTTAATTTATATTGTTGCTCAGTGATTTTTGTTTGTAAGTCTTCTTTTTGCTCAAGCTTTTGTTCGAGTTGGACAGCCCAATGCTGAACTTCCTCTAAAGTAAAAGGAAAGTGCTCCTGTTTAGCTTGCTCCATTAATAGGTTTCGTTCATCTTTCACACTACTTAATTTATTGATTAAAACTTTAGCACGTTCATCGTATTCTTGCCTTTTGGCTTTTACTTGTTCATAACGCTCAATCAAACCTTCAGTTAAATTAGAATGAGTTAATAGCTCCTCCATTTCACGATCAAGCTTCTGCACTTGTTCAATAGATGATTTAGCTTGTAATAACTTTTGGGCTTCACCAATTTGGGTATCAAGACGATTCTTTTCTCCTTTAAGGTTTTCAATATCTTGTTCTAACTGTTTTGCCTCTTGATAAAGTGTTTGGTGCTGCTGCTCACGGGCATGAACTTTTTCGATTTCTTCATTAAGTGACTTTAATTGAAGTAATTTTTCATTCACAGGTGGTTTTCTTCCTTGTTTCTTAAACAGTTTGTCACTGTCTTTCGTTAAATCTTGTTCAAGTTTTACAACGTAATCAGAACCCGTTAAGCCTAAGTTAAATAGAACTTTCCCAATATCCTCAGTTTGTTTATGACGAATGGCGTGTAAGTCTCGGTCTTTAAAAGAAAAAATTGATTCAAATAAATATTGATCCACTTGTTTTAATAGGCGGTTTGTCTTTTCTTCATCTAACTTTTCACCAAGATGATAGGCTACTCTTTTACCACGATGAATGTGGGCAAACCGCTCAATTGTATAATCGTTCCCTTCATCATGAACAATAACCCGACCACCTAATTGACCGTCTATTAATGACGTGTACTGCTTTCTTTCTGCAGGGGTTAAGCCGAATAGCACATACGTTATGAACATCCTGATCGATGATTTACCAGACTCATTTGGGCCATATAAGTAATTAAACCCATTAGTTAGCTCAATCACTTCATCTTTCCACTTACCAAACGAGACGATTTCTAATCGCTTTAAATACACATTAATCCCTTCCATCTTTCAATAGCTTTTCTATAATAAGTTGTTCTGCTTCTGCTTCAATTTGTTCTAAATCGTGTTTCGTTAAAGTTCCAATTTGTTGCTTGAAATGACGATTATTTAGGAGATCATCTAAATACTGTTTACTGTCATCCTTATCATCAATCATTTTAATGACTTCACCAACAAATTGGTTCGATTGCTTTAATTGTTTGCGATCGTATTGCACGACTTGGTCAAGTTTCAATGATTGAATCCATACCCAATCCTCTTCTTCATTTTCACCCTCATTGAGTAAATGGAGCAACTCTTCCTCATACTGTCGTAACTGATCTTGTACGAAGACTTCTATTCTAAGCCATACTTTTCCTGACTCATGACGCAAGCGATCCTTGTATGCTTTTAACTGTTCTACTAAATCATCAAAGGCATGACAATTCATATAAGTTAACTCTTCTTCAACAAACAAAATGTCATGTAATTGATGAAACTGGATTTGTGTTTGATTTTGACTTAAATCAACGATATAACAACCTTTTTCACCTGTCTCCTTTATATGTCGCCCTTGAATATTACCAGGATATACGATGTAAGGTTGATAAGATAAAATTTCACGTTTATGAATATGTCCAAGCGCCCAATAATCAAAAGATGTAGCCTTTAACTGTTCTAATAAAAACGGTGCATATTGATCATGCTCATTGTTCGTTTTTGAACTACCGTGTAATGTTGCAATTTGAAAACGGCCTTTACTAACTGGAGAATACTCATGAACTTTTGATTCAGTAACTGCTCTACTTTCATAACTAAATCCATGGATATCTGCTAATACTTGTCCATCCTTCTTAAATGGAAATGACGTGACAGCTTGTTGTGTAAAAACATATGTATTACTCGGAAAGGTTAAATCCACCTTATTCAACATTTGATAATCGTGGTTACCAAACTGATAAAAGCTTTTATGTTATGTTGTTCTAATTTTTTTAAGCCATCTTTTAATGCGACTAATGACTTTAATGACGCTGAGTCTTGATCAAACAAATCTCCGACTAATAAGACGAAATCAACTTGTTGTTCGATCGCTAAGTCAATGAGTCGTTTAAAAGCTTTAAACGTACTTGCTTTAACATCTGTTAATATATTTCCTGGTAAATGTCGCATACCCTTGTACGGACTATCGAGGTGTAAATCGGCGCTATGTAAAAATCGAACAGATTGATGCATCATTGTTCCTCCAATAGTTATATTGTGATACTATTTTATCAAATTTTAAATACGAATGCACGTTCGGTGTACATATGAAAAATTATGACGTCAGACTATTTACAAAAGTCAACAAAATCCATATAGTTAAGATAAGAAGATACATAGGGAGGAACTGACATGAAGACGTACTACTTAACGGTATATTCCAAAAAAGGTGAAAACTTATTAGATGAAACCTTTGAAGCTAAAGATGATCAGGAAGCTAAAGATGTTGGTACAAAGAAATTAGAAGAGCAAGATTATCAAGAACTGACACACCGTTGTGTATCACCAGATGGACGTCTTGTATTATTCCGTCGCTAATAAATAAAGGCTATCGAACTTTTTAGCTCGATAGCCTTTTTATATTTACTGTTGTTCTTCACCGTATAAATCTTCAAGTGGTTTCGTAATAATTTTACTAATATCACCAATTACAGTATTTAAACGTTGCTCTTCTTCCATTAGCTTTGAAATATCTTCGTTTTGTTGAACAAGCTCAACGACTTGCTTCGCTTTATTCACTTCTTCTTCAGAGATTTCCTCGCCTTGCATTTGCTTTTGCTGTAGGTTTAATTGAGTGTCACGGAAGTTATCGAACATTTGCTTAGTTGAAGGATCATTCATAACCTTTTCGTAAGCATTTTTTAAACCTTGGAATTCTTCACTTTCACGAAGACCTTTTTCTAAATCGTAAGCTAAATCATATAAGTTTGACACAATATACCTCCTAAATTGACTAACACATATTCGACTACTACTGTATCAGAGAATGCCCAAGCTGTATAGTATAATCTTTTTTAACTAATAAACAAGACAATGATTCCTTGAACAAATCCGATTGTACCACCTAGAACAGCACCTAAATAAGTGATCATATTAAATTCACGCTTCGTTATTTCTAACACCATTTTTTCTAAGCGTGCAACGTCAAACTGATTTACTTCTTTCTGCACCATTCCTGCAATATTAAATGTTTCCATGATGTCTGGAACTTTACCAGCTAATTGGTCAAATAACATTTCCACAGCATTTGGGATCACACGTGATGTGATCCCATGCTCGAATTGATTATACCACGTTGATATAGGTTCATTTAAATACTGCTCTACATTCAAATGATTTAATAAGTAGTCGGAAACCTTTTCTTCTAAAGTGTCGTCAAAAAAACGATCCCTTATAACCGAAAGTTCTGTATGCTGCCACTTCAACCATTCAGCTCGTATTAATGTCTCAACCGTTTCTTCAGTATCATGAGAACGAATAAACTGATTAATCGCTGGTGTGATTTTTTCAACTAAACCTTCTTCTCCTAAGTAAGACGACACCATACTACCTAAAAACCCTTGTGTAGAGAGAAAAGAAGAGGCTGATTCAGACAATTTATTTTGCCCTTCTCGGCTATTAATGTAATCATCGACTTGTTGCAAAATGTACTTTGCAGCTAGTGGCAGCTGCTGATCAATCGCATCTTTTAAGTCATCAGGTAAAACATCATTTAATGTCCGAGACTGATTTTCATCATATAGATTCGTTAATTCATCATGAACTTTTTGTTTAACCGTATTTTCAATTGATTCAACTGAAAGACCCTCATGAAATTGTTGAAGCAAGCTAATTGTTTTTTGGTCATGTTTTAAATATTCATTCAAACGATCATGAATCATCGTTGTTGTCTGAGCTTGAAGGCTGCTCTCTTTTAACTTATCGCTAATTGCATCAGCCGTTACTAAGTGATTAGTTACGAGTTTACCTAATTGTTCAGCAAGCTCCTCTTGTCGTTTCGGAATTAAGCCTGGAGTAAATGGAACTTTCCATTTCCCTATGTATAAAGCTTTGTATGGTTTAAATAACATTTTTATTGCTAAAAAGTTTGTCATTCCACCAATGATTGCACCAATTGCAATCATCATTAACATTATTAGCACTACACTCATATCATCGACCTCTTCTTCCACTTATTTAACCAGTTCTAAAATAGCATACTCTGTTCAAATTATCGACAAATTATTACTTATAGTCAACAGTTTCCACACATGTTCATCAAGTAAAAACAAATAATAAAAATGTGAGAAACCTGAAGAAGGCTTCTTACAAAAGGAGGTTCCTGCAGTGGCTAAACCATCTAAAGATCAAGGTGATGTTAGAAGCGAATACGATCTAGACGTCGATCGTATGATGAACGAAGGTTTAGCAGGTGGTTATGTATCACCGAGATATGACAAGGTGCAAATTGAAGAGGCACATGAAATAAGAAGAAACGGTGAACCATTTGCAGAAGCAGAAACAACTGAAACAAAATAAGCGCTAAAAAATGGAGGTTTGGCATAAGCCGGACCTCTGTTTTTATTATTGCCAGACGAACACGGCTTACTGTCGGACAAGTAGTCGGAAGTGTCGGACGAACACAGCTTACTGTCGGACAAAAGAACAAACCTAATTAGAAACTACTATAAATTAAATAAAGAGGGCCTCAATTAAGGCCCTCTTTTGACTTTAATGATTAATTTTGAGTTTCATAAGCTGATCAGCTTACTGACCGCCCATCTGTTGCTCTGCCATTTGTACTAAACGCTTTGTAATTTCACCACCAACTGAACCGTTAGAGCGTGAAGTTGAATCAGGACCAAGCTGTACACCAAATTCTTGTGCGATTTCAGTCTTCATTTGGTCTAAAGCTTGTGCCACACCAGGAACTACTAATTGGTTTGAATTGTTGTTTTGAGCCATTTTGTTCACCTCCTGTGTAATCATTATTGTTAACAGGAGGCAATAGAATATGAACTAATTCTCTAGGTAAATAATGTTATTTAGCGTTTGGTTTTGTCATTTCTTTCGGCACCACTAAACGATCAAAGTCTTCTCCAGATAGAATGCCAGTATCTACTGCTGCTTCGCGTAATGTTTGGTTGTTTTCATGTGCATGCTTAGCAATTTTAGCAGCATTTTCGTAACCGATATGTGGGTTAAGTGCTGTTACAAGCATTAGTGAGTCATTCAGATACCTTTCAATCTCTTTCTCATCTGGCTCAAGGCCTACTAAGCAACGTTCGTCAAATGATACCATACTGTCGCCAAGTAACTGACAAGATTGTAAGAAGTTATAAGCAATCATCGGCTTAAAGACATTTAATTCGAAATTGCCTTGGCTTGCAGCAAAGCCAATTGCAGCGTCATTACCCATAACATGAGCTGCTACCATTGTTATCGCTTCACTTTGTGTTGGGTTAACTTTTCCTGGCATAATTGAGCTTCCTGGCTCATTAGCTGGAATTGTAATTTCACCAATACCACATCGAGGACCACTAGCCAACCAACGAACATCGTTAGCAATCTTCATAACATCAGCTGCTAATCCTTTAATAGCACCATGAGCATGTACTAGTTCGTCATGACTCGTTAATGCGTGAAACTTATTTTCAGCTGAAACAAATTGGCCATTCGTTTCATCGTTAATTTTCTGTGCTACTGCTTCGGCAAACTCAGGGTGTGCGTTAATACCCGTACCAACTGCTGTACCACCTAAAGCAATTTCTCGGACATACTTCAAAGAATCTTCAATCATTGATTCCGTTTTAACAAGCATACGGTGCCAACCGCTGATTTCTTGTCCAAGTGTAATAGGTGTCGCATCTTGTAAATGTGTACGACCAATTTTCACTAGATCATAGTACGCATCTGCTTTTTCTTTTAATGTGTTTTTCATTTGACTTAGTGAAGGAAGTAAATGGTCTTCAACCTTCTTAACAGCTGCAATATGTAATGCAGTTGGGTAAGTGTCATTGGAGCTTTGTGACATGTTAACGTCATCATTTGGATGTAGTCTTACTTCTTTGCCTTGCTCTTCTAGCCACTCATTACCAACATAAGCTAACACTTCATTCATATTCATGTTAGACTGCGTTCCACTACCTGTTTGCCAAACAACAAGTGGGAAGTGATCAAATAGCTCTCCAGCTAATACACGATCAGCAGCATGAGCAACTGCATCTGCTTTATCACTTTCTAATAAACCTAAAGATTCATTAGCACGTGCTGCACTTTTCTTTAAGATTGCAAACCCTTCAATAATCTCTTTCGGCATTGTTTCGTTACCGATTGGGAAATTTAAAACACTTCGTTGCGTTTGGGCACCCCAGTACTTGTCTGCAGGTACTTTCATTTCACCTAACGTATCTCGTTCAATACGATAATCCATTTAAAATCCTCCTCCATATAAAAAGACAACTTTTTAAACCACTTATTATTATAATAATAAATTTGAAGAATTTAAACGAATAGCCACTAAAAAAAGGCCTAAAACATGATAGGCCCTTTAAAATTATTCAACTAATCCAAAATACTCTTCCATTGTTAATCCAGATTCGTAAAGACTTGTTGCTAATTCTTCACCAACATATCTTAAATGCCACGGTTCATAATTGTAACCGGTAATATCACTTTTTCCTTCAAGGTAACGTACGATGAATCCATAATGGTGACTGTTATTCGCAACCCACTCACCCTCAGGCGTATCACTAAAACCTTCACCTAGTCGCAAGCTAATCGATTCGGCCGAAACATCCATCGCTAAACCTGTTTGATGTTCACTATGTCCAGGTTGAGCCGAATATTGTTCGGCATATTCTTGACCATTTCTTTCAACACTAGATGCAAATACAACTTCTTGCGTTTGTTCAGAACGGTATCCAGAAATCGCATATAAATCATGACCATCAGCACTGGCCGCCTCAAACAATTCCTCTAAAGCATGAGCAGCTTCTTCACGCATATACATTCTTTCTTCAGCTACAACGTGAAAATCAACATCAGGCACCATTAAATCAGGTGGTTCATAACCTTCAGGTAAACGGCGTTCTTTATTTACAATAACATCGATTGCATTTTCGTCCGGAACGATAACAGCTTCGCCATCTTCAGTAGGTTCCCCTTCATGTCTAGAAGTATCGAGAACATTAATATTCTCTTTATTTTCAAGCCCTACTTCAATCGAATTATAATCTTGGCCTATTAAGTTATCTAAATCTACTGCGTTGTTTTGACATGCACTAATCAATAATAAAAGGCATACAATAAACGTGGTGTATAATAATCTTGAAGACATCTAATTCCCCATTCTAAAATTTTTCTTGTCCCCATTATAATACAATTTGGCGGTTTGTAATATAACAAAAAAAAATCGAGTAGGAGGAGGTGATTAACCTCCGACCTCTCACACCACCGTACGTACGGTTCCGTA
>NZ_AKIF01000088.1 GCF_000269905.1 Alkalibacillus haloalkaliphilus C5 | reverse complement strand
CGTAGTGTCCGATTATCATAAGTACCAACATATAAATAATCGTCACCTAAAGCAGACCCAAAAAATGATGAAGCACCTAAATCGTTTGCCCATAACGTATCACCGCTTTTTTTATCTAATGCATATAAAGTTGCATCATCATTAAGACCAGAGCTTACATATAATGTGTCACCTTCTACTATTGGTGATGCATATATAGCGGCTTGTCCAATGAAGCGGCTCCAAATGGTACTACCAGTTTCTAAATCTAAAGCATAGATTGACTGGTCATCACCGCCTGAAACGTATACAACATCCTCCTCAATAGTTGGTGTTGAGCGGTTTGTGCTACCAAAACGAACAGCCCAAGATTCTTCACCAGTTTTTGCATCTAAAGCTACAATCCAGCCACGGTCAGTTGTTAGAACTATGGTGTCATTGGTGGCACTTGGAGTGGAAAAGAGAATTTGTCCACGTGAATCAGTATCGTAAGTCCAATCTAGGTCTAAATGATTTTCATCAATAACATTTGGTGAGACAGCATTACGCTTATAGTTATGGTTAGCAGTCTTCCAATCCTCATGACTTACTTCCGATTGTTCATTAACTTCAATAGTAAGGTGCTGCTCTTCTGCAAGATTTATAGATTTTGTTACACCGTCAAATGTTTGACCACTTACTTGCAATTCGTAAGTGTCAATAGGTAAATTGTTAAAAGAGAATTGTCCGTTTTGGTTAGTTCTTTCAGGCTGAAGTGGCGTATCTTTTAGTCGAACAAATGCATAAGACACCGGTTCACCATCTTCATTTAAAACTTCACCGGTTAAGGTGTCTCTTTCGGCAGATGAAAGAGTCCAGTTTACTTCAGTTGTCCCGTCTTTCTCGATTGTAACGTTTGTTTCATATGTTTCGTAACCAAATCCGTCAACAATAACTTCATGGTCACCTTCTTGGATTGTTAAATCGATTTGACCGTCTTCTTCTAGAGAATAAGTTAAATCTTGTTCTGGTAATTTAATTGTCGCAGGGACTGGCTCTCCATCCTCATTTAAAACTTGGCCTACTAATTGACCAGAGAAAGCAACTTCAGTAACTGCTTGATGAATATTAATAATTCCAGATCCATATATGTCATTTGGCGTTTCACCCATGTGTGGTTCTACTCGAGCTGTTCGCTCAAGGTGACCTTTTATATCATCAATCGTTAAGTTTGGGTTAGAGCTTAATAATAAAGCAATGGAACCAGCTACGTGTGGGCTTGCCATAGATGTTCCGCTAATGGTGTTGTATTCTCCTCCTGGCCAAGCAGAGTAGATCTCATGTCCAGGAGCAGATACTTCAGGTTTAGTGTATCTAACAGTTTCACCTTCATCATTTTCCCAAAACACTGGACCTCGACTTGAGAAACTTGCTACTTGATCGTGTATGTTTGTTGCACCAACGGCGTAAGAATCAGGGAAACTGGCCGGTGAACCAATTGTTTCTGCACCAGGCCCACTATTACCAGCTGAGAAAAGTGGGAAAATACCCGCTGCTACCCATGCTTCGACACCTTCATAAAACTCAGTGTTATATGTGTTGTTATTTCCCCAAGAGTTGTTAACGACATGAGGAGCTTTGCTTGGGTCACCACCAGGGGCTAAAAACCACTCAAAAGCTTCATGAATAGCTGATGTTGTTGTCGCACCGTTGTCATCAAAGATCTTTGCTGCAATCCAATCAGCTTCTGGGGCAACGCCAATTGGTTCTCCATCCCCTCCGCCAACAGCTGTCCCAGCGACATGAGTTCCATGCCCATGACCATCAGTTGGGTTGTCATAACCGTGACCTGAAACGTCAATCCATGAGTATTCGTGGTTGCCGTCTCGTCCGCGATAGTTATGCTTTAAAGCTTCGTGTTCACCTTCGACTCCTGTGTCCATAATTCCAACTACAATGTCTTCACCTTTAATTCCGTAGTCTCCCCATACATCAGGAGCTGAAATCTTTTCTAATCCCCATTCAGGAAGTCTAGGTTCAGTTGATTCAATTGTAATCTCAGGAAGTTCGATAACTTTGTCGAGAGTGATTTGGCTAACGTCATCACGCTGTTGAATCGTGTCTAAAGCATCTTTGTCGATAGTAGCAACAATACTATTATTAATCCATAATTGCTTTTGAATTTCGACTTGTTCGTTTGCAGTAGAATTACTAATTTCTCGGATAAAAGTTTCTTGAGAGGTTTCTGCTTTCGCTTGGAGGTTTTGTTTAATTGAGTCAATTCTTTGCTCGCGAGGTTGATGACTAATTTCTTCATAAAGTGTGTTCATATTTTCTTGTTCAGTTAATCGAATAATGACATCGACTTTTTCGTTTTGTTCTAATTGTGTCTTAATATTAGGGTCAACTTTCGGCGGGGCGTTTGGTTTTTCTTGAGAGGATGAACCTTGCAAATTTGGTTCGAAGCCTAATCCATCGAGGATTGAAGATAAGTCTTCCTCTTCAATGCTGTTAGGTGATTGTTGTTCTTCTTGATAAGCGAGTTCTCGTTCTTGTTCAGTACTTTCATCTGATTGTTCGACTTGGTCTGCTTGAGCAGATATTGTGAACGCACCATTGGAAAGGAAACTCGATGACGTAATCACAATAATGAGTAATAAGTGCAACCATTTATGTCGGTTGAGCTTTTTCATAAATACCCTCCTTAAAATAATAATCCTCCCCTTGGTATAGTACATTCATTAAAGCTATATAATCTCCTTCAAGAATGGTTACAAATGAACCCAAAGTATTACTGTTTCTTTTTCTAATAGTTCTATTTATTGATTGAAAAATGTCGTAACATACTGTTTTATGGTGTTTGATAACATAAAAATTATGAGTGATCTAGGTAATACATAAAGCGTATAAACAGATGTCATTGAAAACTTTGCTATAATAAGCTCTAATACTATAAGAAAAGGGGTGAAGTATATGAACGATTCATGGGAAAGCTTAAGGTGGGATATTAAGTCATTAATTGTTGTAGCTAATATTTTGGGGTGTTTTATTGTTATTACAGTTGTCTCTGTTTTTATAGGGGCAAACACGATATTAGCTGTCACTAGCTCAATTATATTTCTATCAATTGGTATACTATCAGTTGGTTTTGCTTTTGCACCTAACTTACAAGCGAACACAAAAGGGTTAATTTCGATGATTTTATTTTCACTAGGTTTTGCTATTATTCTAGTATTGTTTATGCCTATACAAGTTGATGTTTGGTCAGAGGTCATTTCACTTTTGGGATTATTTATAGCTGTAATCGTGTCAATTGTTCGTTATTTTATTCAACTTGATCAAGAGCAATCTTATAAAAATGTAGATATTAGAAACCGTATGCGTAAGTGGTCCCATTCAGATCAATTCAAAGATCTAACAGAAGAGGAAGCCAAAGAAATACGGGCTGTTTTTGATAAACATCAGATATAACAAACGCTTGGAAAAGTGTTGTGAAAGAGAGTGAGAAAGGTTGCAAAGATAGGGAATTTTAGCATTTTAGAGTAAGGCGCAACAGGAAGAGTTCTTCAAAAGTCGTTGAAAGGCTCCCCCTCATACTCATAATGAAGTTGAGGGGGAGGTGATTTTTTAGGCCCACCACATATCTTCAACTGATTCTTTGACCATAATAGGTTTAAGTGTATCGACTGCCTTAGTAAAACCTTCATCAATGGACATCAAACCGTCTTCATGTTCGATACTGACAACATAATCATAATCATATAATCGGAGAGCACTGATCATATCTGCCCAATCTTTTGAGCTGTGGCCAAAGCCTACTGTCCGGAAGTACCAGGCGCGATTCTTCATGTCAGCGTAGGAAGTCATATCAGTTAGGCCATTTTTGTTAATATTGTTTTGGTCAAGTACTGTGTCTTTAGCGTGAAAGTGGTGAATAGCATTTTCTCTACCGAGTATTTTTATTGATTCGATTGGGTCAATACCTTGCCACCACATATGGCTAGGATCAAGGTTCGCACCAATGGCAGGACCGCATGCTTCTCTAAGTTGAAGAAGGTTTTGGGGTGTGTGGACAGAAAAGCCACCATGAAGTTCTAACCCTATTTTTATACCGTGCTTTTCCGCAAACTTAGCCTTCTCTTTCCAGTAAGGAATAACTTTCTTTTCCCATTGCCATTTTAATATTTCTTGAAATTCTGGAGCCAAGGTGCGACTGGCCAATTAGGATGTTTTGCATCCTCGTGATCACCAGGACAGCCTGAGAAAGTGTTAACAACAGGTACTCCTAACTTGCTGGCTAACAATACTGTTTTGTTAAAAAGTTCATCATCTCTTTGTGCTATATGTTTTTGAGGGTGTAAAGGGTTACCGTGACAACTAAGAGCACTAATCGTGACACCTCTTTGGTGTACTGCTTCTAGATACTCCTTTTGCTTCTCTTCACTTTCTAGCAATTCATCAACTTTGCAGTGTGCGTCACCAGGGAAGCCGCCAGTTCCAACTTCAATAGCTTCTATCCCTTTGGATGATACATAATCTAGCATTTCTTCAAAAGTTTTTTCGGAAAAAAGAACAGTAAAAACACTAAGTTTCATACAAAGACCTCCTTAAAATGTAAACCGTTACATTATATTATATCAAAATAAAACAACAATTAAAGCAATTTTCACAAAAATCAAACACTTTTATATAAGTTATTGACATACTATTCACAATATTTTATCATTTAATTGTAAACGATTTCATACAAATATTTGAAAGAAGGAAGAAAACTGCATGGCAAATATACATGAAGTAGCAAAACAAGCAGGAGTTTCAAGTGCAACAGTATCTCGTGTTTTAAACAACACTTCATCTGTAACAGAAAAAACGCGTCAAAAAGTGGAGCAAGCAATTAAGGAATTGAATTATGAACCTAGTATGTTAGGGCGAAATTTACGTAACTCTGAAAGCAGATTGTTACTTGTTTTAATTCCGAATTTCTCAAACCCGTATTATACAGAGATTATAAATGGGATTGAAGATTTTTCAGTTGAACGTGGTTATAACATTTTGCTGTGTGAGACTGACTCGAATCCTACGAGAGAGAACACTTTCTTTAATATGGTCAAGAATAAGTTGGCTGACGGAATTATATCGATGGATCCAACTATCAATATGGCTAAGCTGCAAGAATTAGCAAAAAAACACTCAATTGTATTGTGTAGTGAATATGATGAGTTAGAACGCATACCCTATGTTGCCATTGATAATGAAGCGGCAGCTTATAAAGTCATGAAACATTTAATTAGATTAGGGCATGAAAATATTGCGCTTATTAACTCAGATGAGAAGTTCTTATATGCGCGACAACGTCGAAAAGGGTATGAACGGGCTTTAAAGGAATTTGATTTGCCCTTAAGGAAAGAGTACATATACAACACTAACAATTTGGATTTCCAAGGTGGTGCACAAGCTATGAGGAAATTATTACAACTCGATGAAATACCTACAGCAGCTTTTGCTGTTTCAGATACACTTGCAATTGGCGCACTAAAAGAACTCAATGTAAAAGGTATGGACGTCCCGGATGCTTTTGCGTTGGTTGGCTTTGATAATATTAGCTTTTCTAATATGACAAACCCAACGTTAACAACGGTGGCACAACCTATGTATCAAATGGGAATTGCAGCTGCTAATATGCTAATTGACCAATTACAAGGAAAACCAGTAGATAGCGTAATGTTAGAACATGAATTAATTATACGTGAGTCAACTCTAAATTGAGGAGGGACTGATTATGGGGCTTAAAGTAGGAATTGTTGGGTGCGGTTCGATCACACGGTTTAGGCATGCACCTGAGTATTATGCAAACCTATTAGTTGACGAAATAGTATTTTTTGATCGTAACCGACACCGAGCAGAAAGTCTGGCAAAAGAGTTTGAAGGAAGTGTTGCTAACCGTTTCGAAGATTTAATTAATGATGAAACTATTGATGCGATTAGTGACTGTTCTTCGAATGAAGTTCACCATGTACATACAACTAAAGCCTTGTTAAATGGAAAACATGTTTTATGCGAAAAACCTTTAGCTATTTCAAGTGAACATGCTAAAACAATCTTAGATGCTCAAACGAAATCAGGTAAAAAATTAATGGTAGACCATAACCAACGTTTTACTAAGGTCCACCAGAAAGCACGTGAAATTATTCTAAGTGGTGATTATGGTGACGTATTATCTTTTAAAACAACATTTGGTCATAGTGGGCCTGAGGATTGGGGTGTTACTAAGTCCAATGCTACATGGTTCTTTAAAAAAAGTCGCTCCCATTCAGGGGTAGTTGGAGACTTAGGGATCCATAAAATCGACTTAATTCACTACTTAATCGATGATGAGATAGAAGAAGTGAAGTCATTTATTGGTTCTTTAGATAAAGTTGATGAAAATAACAAATCAATTGAAGTATGTGACAACGCTGTCTGTATCTTCAAGACGAAAAAAGGACGATTAGGCAACGGGAGTTTTTCATGGACTTATTATGGAGAAGAAGACAACTCAACGACGATTTATTTACAAAAAGGTATTTTAAAAATCTATCATGATCCAGAAAATCAACTAATTATAGAGCAGCCTGGTGGAGAGAAGGTCAAATATGAACTTGAGCATATACAAACTAATGATAATCAAACTAATACAGGTGTAATTGACTCATTTGTAGACTGGATTGTATCGGGTGTTGAGCCACCGGTCAAAGGGGAAGATGCATTAAGTTCATTACAGATTGTTGAACAAATAGTAAATGGTTAGAAATAAAATGTAACGGTTTTCATTGGAGGTGGATTAAATGATTAACCAACTTGCTTTAAACACTAATACTTATCATGGTTTCTCACTCAATGAAGCACTTAAAGGGGCTTCAGAAGCTGGTTTTAAACAAGTAGAAATAGCAGCAGTGCGTGACCACACTGCACACGTGACAACAGATTTTACTGATGCTGAATTCGAGGAAGTTCAATCCTTGTTAAGTGAGTATGGTTTAACATGTGTTGGGATAAGTGGTCACAGCAATGTGATGTCTCAAGAGGGTGTAAGGCAACTTGAGGAGAACATAGACTTAGCTAAAATTTTTAACTGTGACTACGTCGTAACAGCAACAGGGGATTCTCACGGGGATAGTGATGTTATTAGTGATGTTAACAAGCTAGTTAGAAATTTGGAACCAGTAGTGGAAAAGTGTGAACGATTAAATAAAACGTTAGTCATTGAGACACACGGTAATAACTTTGCCACAGGACAGTCTTTGTTAAAGTTAGTTGAAGCATTTAACAACCGAGTTAAGATCAATTATGATACGGCCAACGTGATTTTTTATGGTTATCAACAACCCTATGAGGATTTAAGTGAAAGTATTGAACATGTTGAATTTATTCACTTGAAAGATAAACAAGGTCCAGATTATGAATTTAACTTTCCTGCAATAGGTGATGGCTATTTAGAATACGATCGTATATTCAACATTTTATCAAAAGCTAATTATAAGGGGCCGATCAGCGTAGAGCTTGAGTTCACACCCGATGGTCCTGGTGGAATTGGGGATGTCAACAACGCAGTAAAACGCTCCTATGACTATTTAAGTCGATTGTTGAAATAAAAGGAGGGAGCCCGATGTTAAACATCGCATTAGTTGGGTTAGGGTTTATTGGAGAAACGCACTTACAAGCATACAAATCGGTCAAAGAAGCGAGAGTGCATACAGTTTGTACAACTCAGGCTACCAGTGAAAACAAATTCAGTAATTATAAAGTTGTTAAGGAGTTTGACTCCGTATTGGCTGACCCAGAAATAGACGTTGTAGACATCTGTCTTCCTACATTTCTTCATGAACAATATATCATAAGAGCTGCACGGGCCAAGAAGCATATTATATGTGAGAAACCTTTAACCTTAACTGAAGAATCAGTGAAAAGAATACTTCAAACTGTAAATGATGAGGGGGTAAGGCTTTTTGTTGGGCATGTTGTTCGTTTTTGGCCTGAGTATCAAGAGTTAAAACATTACATTGACCAAGGAAAGCTGAACGGTGTTAATTGGTTCACTGCAAAAAGGTTAGGTCAGTTTCCTACTTGGAGTAACTGGTTTAAAGATCCTGAGAAAAGTGGCGGGGCCTTATTTGATTTGCACATACATGATATCGATTTTGCTTACTATTTGTTTGGTGGTGTTGATTCCGTTTACGCGATCGGTCAACAAAGTGAAGAAGGAGCATGGAGTCAAATGTTGACCAACATCCGTTTTAAAAATGGTGTTCAAGCAGCTATAGAATCTTCACACGAAATGCCGAATGGGTACCCATTTACAACGGAGTACCGTGCACAGACTTCTAAACAAACCCTCTCCTATCAAATGAAAGCTGGTAGTAATATAGATGATTTGCAAAGTACTACACATAGTTTTGAACTATTTAATGGTGAAGTAGTTGAACCTCTTAGAGTCTCTAAACATGATCCTTTCATCTTAGAACTTCAATACTTTATAGATTGCATTAATGAAAATGTAGAAAACAATGTTATTCCCTTGTCAGATGTGAAGTATGTGATTGGTTTAATTAATTCTATTAAGAAGTCTTTAGAAACTAAGGAAGTGGTTAGATTGTAATGGTGGATATTAAAAATGTGGTCAAACTCACATTATTTAATATATGGCTCACGATATGTGGGGGGCAATTAATAAACAGGAGGGTTCATTATGAGAAAGGTCATTTATTTGTTGGCAGTACTCGTTCTTACTTCAATGTTTGTTTTAGTTGGGTGTGGAGAAGGAGATGAAAGTGGGTCTGGTGATGGCAGTGGAGACTCAGGTTCTGATGGTGAGAAACACAAAATTGGTATTTTGGCCCCAGAAGTGACACACGGTTGGGTAGCTGCTGTAGCCTATCATGCGGAGCAACGTGCAGAGGAGCTATCTGATCAAGTAGAATACCAGATTCAAACAAGTAGTGATGCAGGGGAAATGACAAGTCAGTTGGATGACTTAATGACTTGGGGAGCGGAGGCTATTGTTGCTTTCCCTCAGTGGGAAGGGATGGAAGTACCGATCCAAAATGCGTTAGATGAAGGTGTTGAGGTCGTTAACTTTGATATTGTTATAGATGCTGATGGTGTTTACCGTGTTGCCGGAGATAATAAAGACATGGGTGTGCAAGGTGCACATTATATTGTAGATAAGATCGGTGACAATGGTCATGTAGTAGCTCTTGAAGTACCATCTGCTGGTTCGGTTTCGGAATTAAGGATGGAAGGCTTTGAAGAAACAATTGCAGAAATAGCGCCAGATATGGAAATTAGCACTTATGCGACAGAGTTTACAAGAGAGGATGGATTACAAGATTTCCAAGATATTTTAACTAGTAATAGTCAAATTGATGCTGTGTATTCCTTGGACGATGAAACATCTGTAGGTGTTATTCAAGCAATCCAAGAATCCGGCCGTGACGACATTCAAGTCGTTACTGGTGGCGGTGGTATGCAAGAGTATTTTGAAATGATGCCAGAGTATGATGAGTTATGGGTTCAGTCAGCTTTATATAGCCCGGCAATGGTTCAAGATGCAGTTGATATGGCTGTGGACATCTTAAATGGGGAAGATGTGGCAGAGGACAAAATAATTCCTACAACTGTTGTGGACCGTGAAAACCACGAAGAGTTCTTAGACGAAGATTCACCATACTAGGTTGGTAGTTTTGTGAAAAGTATAGGAGAGATTATAGTTCACCTGTAATCTCTCCTTATCATTAATTATGGAAGTGATCTTATGCAGATTGAAATGCTTAATGTTAATAAATCTTTTGGAAGTAACAATGTCTTAGAAGATGTTTCAATTACAGTTAACGGTGGAGAGATCTATGCTTTACTCGGTGAAAATGGTGCCGGTAAATCCACCTTAATGAACATCTTAGGTGGGGTGCTGCCGATGGACCAAGGTGAAATCTGTATTAATGGAGAAAAGGTGAGCTTTGAAAAACCAGCCGATTCTCAGAGTTCAGGGATTGCTTTTATTCATCAGGAGCTTAATTTAATTAATGATTTGCCAGTCTATGAAAACATGTTTATAGGTAGGGAACCCAAAAAGAAGTTTGGTACGCTAGATCACAAAAAAATGATAAAAGAAACAGAAGATCTCTTCAAGAGAATGGATATTGACTTGGATCCTAAAGCTATGGTGGGAGATCTTGACGCATCATATAAGCAAATAGTGGAAATTTGTCGAGCGATGTCAACAAATGCATCTATCATCATAATGGATGAGCCAACAACTTCATTGACGGATACGGAAATTAATCGCGTTTTTGGAATGATGAATACTTTACGTGAACAAGGGGTAGGGTTAATTTTCATTTCTCACAAATTAAAAGAGGTTAAGCGAATTTGTGATCGCTATGCTGTTTTACGTGATGGTGGATTAGTATCAGAAGGTTATGTAGAAGATGTTACGATTAATGATATTGCTAGGTTTATGGTTGGTTATGATGTTAGAACTGAACCGCTTATACGTGAAAGACCCTTAGGAGAAGAAGTGTTACGTATTGAAAACCTTACATATGAGCAACAATTTAAGGATATTAGCTTTTCAATCAAAGCGGGTGAAGTAGTGGGGTTTACTGGCCTTCTAGGGGATGGAAGAAGTGAACTTTTTCAATCTATTTTTGGTTCGAAAGGGGTAAGCTCAGGCGCCATATACGTTAATGATAAGAAAGTGTCAACAAATAGTACAATGGATGCGATCAAAAATGGTATTGCTTACCTTCCACGAAACCGGAAGGAAAACGCCATTATTAGTGATATGGATATTCTTGAGAATAGTGCCATTGCTACATGGCCGCAGTACTCTAAGTTCGGAATTATAAATAAAGATATTCACAAGCAACAATTTGAAAAACAACGAGACAAACTTAACATCAAAATGGATAAGTGGACAGATAATATTACTAAACTATCAGGTGGGAACCAGCAAAAAGTTGTGCTTTCGAAATGGTTAAATACGGGTCCAAAAATACTAATTTTAGATAACCCAACTCAAGGTGTTGATGTAGGTGCTAAAGAGGATATATATGATATTATTTTAGATTTGGCTGACCAAAAGATTGCTGTTGTCGTTCTATCAAGTGAAGCCCAAGAAATTATTAGGGTTTGTGACCGAACAATGGTTATGTATCACGGGACGGTTCAAGGTGAATTAAAAGGGAAAGAAATGACTGACCATAACATCATGACTTTAGCGACTGGGGGAGAGTTAGAATTAGAAGGTGAGGGGAAACCGTTATGGAAGCAGGAGCAGTAAGTGTAAGGAGGGGCTTTGTCGATTGGTTTAAGGATAAGTGGCAAAACGACCCTTTGTTTAGTATCTTCATCGCTTTAATAATTATGGTTATATTACAAACGTTAACTCTTGGGTTTGACTTTAACTCTTTTGGTGAATGGTTTCAGACATGGGTTAATAACTGGATCAACATACTAAGAAATAACGCAGGAGTAGCTATTGTGGCTTTAGGTATGACGTTTGTAATCATGACGGGTGGAATTGATTTATCCGTAGGAGCAACTTTAGTTGCAACAGGTGCTTTTGCCATGACTTTGATCGACATTGGCGAACGTGGTTTATTTGCAATGATCGGTATAACAGGTGTTCCTGCTATTATTTTCACTATGTTGTTAACCATGGCATTTGGTTATTTACTTGGTTCATTGATTGGTGTAACCGTGACAAAAGGATTGGTACCGCCATTTATTGCGACTTTAGGTGCTATGATGGTTTTCAGAAGTGTTACTCAGCACTTTATGCAAGGTTACAACCCTAGAGTTCCAACTGAGTTTTTGCAAATTGCTAGCTTTAAAATAGGTAATGTTATGATTATGCCAATTATATATTGGTTACTCATAGCGGCCATTATGTACTACGTTTCAAAAAGAACGACATTTGGAAGACAGATTATAGCTGTTGGCTCAAATGAAAAAGGTGCAAGGTTGTCTGGTATCAATGTAGATAAGGTAAAATTACGTGTTTATGCTCTTATGGGACTACTAGTTTCTATTGCGGCGATCATTCAAGTATCTCGTGTAGGTTCAATGGACTTTGCTGGTGCAGGAAGAGGTTTAGAGATGGATGCTATAGCAGCTGCAGTTGTTGGTGGAACAAGTATGATGGGTGGAAGAGGTTTTATATTAGGAACTGTATATGGTGTATTAATTATAGCTGTTCTTAATAATTTATTAAACTTGTTTGGAGTCCCTCCATTATTAAGAGATGCATTTAAAGGATTAATTGTCATTGCAGCTGTGTTACTTCAACGTAAGAAGATTATTTAACTCTAACTCGCCGTTATGGCGAGT
>NZ_AKIF01000087.1 GCF_000269905.1 Alkalibacillus haloalkaliphilus C5 | reverse complement strand
TGTATCGTAATTTCGTGTTAAAATAAATCTAATATAATCAATATAAAAGGAGCGCTTGAAATGAAATTTAATGTAACAGACCAACATATCACAACAGATTTAGAATATGATCAGTTAGTCATTTCAGGTGATGAATCAGAAGGGTTCAGACCTTTCCAACTAATGGTGTCATCACTTGCAGGGTGTAGCGTTTTAGTATATAAGCGCATTTTACAAAAGCAGAAAATTGAATATGATGAAATGACGGTTGAAGCGGAAGTTCAACGAAGTGATGATGCTGTGAATAAAATTGAAAAGGTTAATTTACACTTTAAAGTAACAGGTCATAATTTAAACGAAGAGAAATTACAAAAAAGCTTAAATACAGCTTCGAAAAACTGTTCAATGGTCCAATCAGTTGTGCCGACAATTGAAGTTGAGGAAACAGTAGAAGCAATCAACAAGGAGTAATCACATGTCAGATGAAAAAAGCTTAGAGTCAGTAAAATCAAGGCTAGCTAACTTATTAGAGCAGATTGAATCAGTTGATCCTGAGAAGTTAACAGTAGAAGATATCGATCGTTATATTAGTTTATTAAATGAAATGGAAGAAAAATTAAGTCAATAATTAGGACAACCCCCGCATAAGATTTTTATGAAAGGGGGTTGAATTTTTTGATTAAAGATTTTATTATGATAAAGTGTTAATGTGATAATGAGATAATGAAATGAAAGAAATAAAAGAAAAAGGGAGAAGGTTTTATGGCTTCAATTGTTATTATATCTGTTTTATTAATGGTTATTTTAAGTTTGTTCAGAGTAAATGTACTTTTAGCTATTGTCTTATCAGGTATGACAGCTGGTTTAATGGCTGGTTTGTCATTTGAAGAGTTAGTTGAAATATTTACCACCAGTATGGCAGGTGGTGCTAATACAGCACTTAGTTATATTTTGTTGGGTGGATTTGCAATTGCCATTGCCTTAACTGGTATTACAAAAGGGTTCGTACAATTTTTAAGACGAGCTATTAAAGGTAGAAGGGGTGTAATGTTAGGTGTAATTGTTGTGATCGCTTCGTTATCCCAAAACGTAATTCCAGTTCACATAGCGTTTATACCAGTTCTAATTCCCCCATTAATTGCTTTATTTGATCGAATTCAAATTGATCGACGCGCTGTGGCAACAGCTTTAACATTTGGCCTTAAAGCGCCTTATGTCATGGTTCCTTTAGGGTTTGGATTAATCTTCCAAGATTTAATTCAAGAACATATGGAGGAAAATGGTGTAGTGTTACCTTTAGCTGATGTGACAGTTGCTATGCTTGTACCGGGTTTCGGGATGATTATAGGCTTAATTATAGCTTTAACGATTACTTATCGTAAAAAACGTGATTACAGTCAAATTGAACCAGAGAGTGAGCCGAGTACAGTTGAAGAAATAGATGATTCACCTTTTGTATTTGAACGAAAACATACGATGACTATTATTGCCATTGTGGCAGCATTAGTTGTCCAAATTGTAACTGAAGAAATGGTACTTGGTGCTTTAACCGGTTTAGTTTTAATGTTCTTACTAGTAGCTGTTCCTTATCGCCAAATTGAAGATGTTATGAGTCGTGGTATTAGTATGATGGGGATGATCGCCTTTATTATGCTAACCGCATCTGGATTCGCTGGTATCTTACAGGAAACAGGTTCAGTTGAAGCATTAGTCAATGCTTCTTCAGGTCTGTTAGAAGGCAATCAACTATTTATTGCGTTTATTTTATTATTAGTTGGTTTAATCATTACAATGGGTATTGGTACATCGTTTGGTACAATTCCAATTTTAGCCGTTTTATATGTTCCAATCGCAACGGCGGCAGGGTTTTCACCGATGGCAATTGCTGTATTAATCGGTACTGCCGGTGCTTTAGGTGATGCTGGTAGCCCAGCTTCAGATAGTACGCTTGGACCAACAGCAGGTCTAAATGTCGATGGTAAACACAATCACATTTGGGATACGTGTGTACCGACGTTCTTACACTTCAATATTCCGATCTTTATCTTCGGACTAATTGGAGCTGTCTTACTATAATTGTTTAACCCTCTTCATATAAATGGAGAGGTTTTTTCTTACCCAATGCCTTCCATTCATAATTTTACTATGCATGAATCATATTAAGGTTATAGGTCTAATAATTGGGAGGTTTGTTATGAAGAAGCTAACGTTTTTAACGATCGTCATGTTATTAATTTTTAGTGTGCCAGTCAATGCAGTATCTAATGAGTCATACGGGTATGGATATAAGAAGCAATACAACGAAATGCCTCCTGACTTAGGGTTTTATGGCCCATTAATTGAAAAGTACAATGGTCTTTACTTAGGTGATGAAGAAAATCGCATGGTTTATTTAACATTTGATAGTGGTTATGAGCAAGGTTATACAGAACAAATACTTGATGTGTTAAATGAAAAAGATGTACCAGCGACTTTCTTTTTAACCGGGCATTATGTCGATGATCAACCAGAGCTTGTCAAACGTAAAGTAGAAGAGGGGCATATCATTGGCAATCACTCAAATGATCATTTGGATTATACTAAAGTAAGTGATGATAAGGTAAAAGAAGACTTAAAAGTTTTAGATGATAAAATTATAAATACAACTGATCAAGAAGTAGTGAAGTTTTTCCGTCCAGCTAAAGGAATCTTTAGTGAGAGAACATTGAAATTGACTGATGAGTTAGGCTATACGAATATATTTTGGACAGTAGCTTTAGTTGATTGGAATCGTGATGAAAATAAAGGGTGGAAACATGCTTTTGATGAAGTGTTAAGGCAAGTTCATCCAGGGGCTATCATATTGTTGCATGCTGTGACAGAAGACAACGCTGAAGCACTCGGTTATTTAATTGATGAGCTAAGAGATCAAGATTATGAGTTTGGCTCCTTAGATGATTTAGTGTGGCATCATTCAGTACCGATCGGTTAAAAGTTTTTGCTAAAAGTCCTGTAAAAGTTGTAAACTAAAAGAAACATTCTAGGTTGCTCAAAATAAGGGAGAGGAAAGTATGTGGAAAGAGTATTACCATGCAGCAGGCATTTACGACTTTGACTATACATTACAACGATTAGATATGGATCCGTTAATTAACGTAAACATGAAGGAACGTTGGGTAGACGTGCCTGTTCGTATAGATCAAGACAACAAATGCGTTGTAAGAGTTAAAGGGGAAGGAACAACGGAAAAACCAGTGTTTTCAGTTATGTCTGATTATGATGAAGACCAAGATGTTGTGTTTGAGCATATTCGTAACTTGTTCCAATGGGATCGTGACTTGCAAGATGTTGAAGACTTTTTTGAAGAATCAGATTTAGCACGCCTGTTTTTTACGTATGCAGGTACTCCGATTGTAAAAGATTTTCACTTGTATGATTCATTGATGAAAGTTATTATTCATCAACAATTAAACATGAAATTTGCTTATACGTTATCAACTCGTTTTGTCCAAAAGTTTGGAGAACAGATTGATGGTTCATGGTTTTACCCTAAGCCTGAATTCGTTGCGAATCTGGATTATCAAGATTTAAAAGATTTACAATTTAGTCAGAGGAAAGCTGAATACGTTATTGATACATCGAGACTAATCGCAAATGGTGACTTGGAGTTAGAATCATTTGCGAAAAAATCGAATGAAGAAGTAATGAAATCATTAGGTAAAGTCCGTGGAGTTGGCCCTTGGACAGTACAAAATTGGCTCATGTTTGGTCTAGGTCGAGAAGATTTATTCCCTGCAGCAGATGTTGGTATACAAAACGCGTTAAAGAAAGAATGGAGAATGGAAGAGAAGCCGAAAAAAGATGTCATTGAAAAAGCGGCACAAAAATGGTCTCCATATCGAAGTTATGCTGCCTTAACGTTGTGGCGTAGTATTGAAGGATAGACATTTATATTAGCAAAATAAAACACTCACATCACCAAAAATGACATATTCAGAGGTGATGGAGTGTTTTTTAAAGACATTTAATTATACGTTTTTTCTTATTGATCAAAAGGTAAGTTATCGGAGGTAATGTATTCTTCTATGTTTCTAAAGTTAATAGATGAACCTCCGTTTGGTACATCAAAACCATCTCTTGATATAACTACACCAGTAAAGGAGTTGCCATTGAAAGTTACCTTACCGTTTGGAGCAATTATAACTCCATCGAGTTGTGACCAGTTAGAATCTATTGACACATTCCCCTTAGAGGCAATGATAAAGTTCTCAGGATCATTATTACCCACATGGATATTTAAATCTGATGGTGAGAAGATTTTCGATTCACTATTTAAGTTTAGTGTAGTTTCATAACCATTTTCATAAAACCAGTGATCTTCTTTTAAAGGAGGTATATTATTCGTTGGATGACTTAGGAGTTGTTCCTCATTAAACTCACCAGTTCTTAGTAGTTCGTGCTCAGGGTTCCTTGAATTGATGTCTCCCCCTATATATATATTATCAGCGTTAATATTTCCAGACCAGTTATTGAAGATTACATCGCTGCTTATATAGACGTTTGTAGCATTAATAATACTACTGCTATTAAAGGTGACGTTACCATCTATAATAACTTCCTCTGAATTGATCGTAGCTCCACCGTTATTTAGATTTACATCCCCTATAATATTAATAATTTCTGTTACTCCGTTTTCTCCAAGGCTTGTGCTTGTTATAAGGTTCACCTCTTGTCCTGCTTTGTCAATAAAAATATTTTCAGTCGATATTTGGTCTGCTGTAGAGAAGTCTAAATCAGTTTCATTGTTATTAATGATAATTTTCCCATTTTGATTTCCTGTTATGTCAGCAGAACCATTAATACTGATGTTACTACTAAATATAAATACATTTTCGTTTTTAATAAAGGAATAAAAATCATCAACAGTGGATGATAACGATAACTGAACATTTTTTTCTTGTTCCCTATTAACTTGAGGATCAATTGTAGTGTTAATTTGATACTCATGATTGTGTTCATTCTTTAGTGTGAAGTCTACATTCAGTGGGTTTTCATGAGCAAATGTAGCACATTGCTCATCATATAAATCAAGTTCGTTCATCACTAGATGGCTAAATGAATGCTCTTCTTTTCTTTGGATATCCTCTAAACAAAATGTATAGTCTTCGCTTATTTCTTGATGTTGCTGTCGAATTTGAGTAATAATAAAGTTAGAATCTTGCCTTAATTCAATGTGTGAGTTAGAGGTTTCGCTATATTGAAATGTATTGTTCAAAACACTAAAAGCTAGCAAACTTATGATTGAAATTAATACCAGTGATGCAAGTAACTCTATTAAAGTTACACCATTTTCGCTTTTAAAGTATTTGTTTATCATAGAATCACCATAACTATTTTTGAATTTCTGAAAAGGACAATGTTAAATGAGAAGTTTTAAACCATTAGCAAAAAATACCCATGGTTATACACTGATTGAAGTATTAGGAGCTATAACGATTTTAGGTATTATACTTCTATCTTTTTAGGTTTCTTTTCTCAGTCTATTATACTATCTAATAAGGTAGAAGACGAGTTAACAGCGATAAATGTTGCAGAAAAAGTTTTGAGTGAAATAAATGAGGATCAATCAAGGATTGAATATTATCATGGTGAAGGTATTATTCTTAATAATAGAACTTATTATCCAATCATTACAATCTATTCAAATGAAGAATTAACGGAGTTAGAAAGTGATTTGAACTTACAACAAGTAAAAGTACAGATATTTGTAGACCAACTTGATACTTATACTAATGAAGTACCAGCTGCTGAAATATTTAGTTATTTAGAACAGGAGAATTAGAATGAATTATAACAATGAGCGTGGGTTTGCTTTAATTCTAGTATTAATAATTATTGCAGTTATTAGTATTACTTTACCTGTAATCATGACTAACTTAACAAATAGTGCTATGCAATATCAAAGAAGTGAAGAACAATTACAATTAGATAAGCTTGAAGATATGGGCGTTAATTTTACAAATGAAGTACTTAAGAAAGTTGAAGATTTAGCCCTAGAACAAACAAAAGATTGGTTAAGTAGTGTGGCAACTACACCGTCTAAAGATAATGTTTCTCAATATTATACTAATGAGTTATCTCAAGCTTTGAATGGCTATAATTTGTTTAATGGTACTCAAGTAAACGTTGAAGGTGGCTATGCTTTTGAGACAAATATAGAAGATATTGTAGTTGAGGATGTTACAACAATTATAGTTGAATTTAGTATTCAACACTTATTCAAGGGGAAGAAGTGAATAGGGGAAGAGAAAAAGGACAAAGAACTATTAGATTGAATATTGATTAATCTAATAGTTCTAGTTGTGTCGATTCGTGTATATATAAACTTCTCAATACCCCTCGATTTTTTAGTCAAAAAGTCTTATAATAAAAATGATAATACAAAATTTGTCTAATTTATAGCTATTATATCATTTGGCGTAAGATTTTATGAGATTGATAGAAAGGAAGTCTAATTTTGGCTCGAAAAATAAAACTGCGTTTAGGTGAACTTCTAGTTCAAGAAAACCTAATAACTGTAATGCAATTAGAACAAGCATTAAAAGAAAAAGAATCGAACCAAAAGCTCGGAGATAAATTAATCGAAGAAGGACTTATAACTGAGCTCCAATTAGTAGAAGTGCTACAGCAACAGTTAGGAATTGAGCATGAACGCTTACATAATTATGCTTTCGATCAATCCATTCTTAATCTTGTACCAAAACAGTTTGCAATAGAAAATAATGTGATCCCTTTAAAACGTGAACAAAACAAACTGTTTGTCGCAACAGCAGACCCACTCGACTACTTCGTATTAAACAACCTAAGACTTCAAACGGGATTTAAAATAGAACCTGTCATTGCCATCAAAGATGAAATCCGCCAAAGTATTATGAAGCTTTATGAACGAGAAGATTTGACTGAAGAGTTTGAAGATATCCAGCCAAATCAGCCAACAGAAGACTTGTCACTTGAAGAAGAAGCATCGCCTGTCGTTAAGTTAATGAATCAGTTAATTCAACAGGCTGTCGTTGAAAAAGCGAGTGATATTCATATAGATCCACAAGAATATCAAGTGCTTATTCGCCTGCGTGTTGACGGCGCTTTAAGAAATGAACAGATGTTAGCTAGAAGTGTCCAATCTTCATTGACGACACGAATTAAAATAATGGCTAATTTAGATATTACACAACAAAGAATTCCACAAGATGGACGAATCAAACGAGTAGTTGAAGGACGAAATGTTGATCTAAGAGTGAGCACATTGCCGACTATTTTCGGTGAGAAAATTGTCATTCGTGTACTGGACACGATGACGGTATCGAATAGGCTTGATGATATTGGCTTTGAGCAAGACAATTTTCAAAAGTTTAAACAAATGATTGAGAAACCGTATGGAATCGTGTTATTAACTGGTCCGACGGGGTCAGGTAAAACGTCTACGATGTATGCAGCATTAACTCATTTAAATGGTGAACATTCTAACTTAATAACAGTGGAAGACCCTGTAGAGTATGAGCTAGAAGGAGTTAACCAAATTCAAGTTAACCCACAAGTAGGTTTAACATTTGCATCAGGTTTGAAATCGATCTTAAGACAAGACCCAGATATTATTATGGTTGGTGAAATACGTGATAGTGAAACAGCCAATATGGCTGTGCGGGCTTCAATTACGGGTCACCTCGTTTTGAGTACATTGCATACCAACGATTCGACTGGTGCAATAAGTCGATTAGTAAATATGGATGTTGAAATGTTTTTAGTAGGCTCTTCACTTAATGGTGTTGTTGCTCAACGTTTAGTCCGCACCATTTGCCGTGATTGTCATGAAAAACGAAACCTAACAGAATTAGAGCGCAAAGTATTTGAAAGGTATAACATCCACATTGATCAAGTTACTAAAGGAAAAGGCTGTCCGACTTGTAATAACACAGGATATCGTGGCCGAACAGCTATTCATGAAGTACTTTACATAGACAATCCAATTAGAGAGGCAATTTTGGATGGTAAGACAAAAGTAGAAATAGAAAAAACAGCTAAACAACAAGGTTTTACGCCTTTATTTGAAGATGGTTTACGTAAAGTTGAACAAGGTGTGACGACTTTAGAAGAAGTATATAGGGTCGCTGCAGAGTGATTGAGTTGTTGGGGGTAGAGATATGGCTTCTTTTAAATATATAGCCGCTGATTATAACGGCAATGAAAAGCAAGGTAAGCTAGAAGCCTATAATATTGATTTAGCAAAAGCTAGATTAAGAGATGAAGGGTTGAAAATTGAGTCGATTGAAGAAGTAAAGCAATCGATTTGGACGAAAGATATTCATTTCGGCAATCCTGTAAAAAATCGTGACTTTGTCGTATTCCTCCAGCAGTTTGCCGCACTATTAAAAGCGGGGCTTACAATAGTTGATTCATTAGGTGTTTTACGAGAACAAACGAAGCAAAAGCAACTAAAAGAATCCTTGTATTATGTAGAAATTGATATGAGACAAGGTAGCTCGTTAACAAACGCGTTAAAAAAGCGCCCAGAAATCTTCTCAAACATTTTCGTCAACATGGTCCATAGTGGTGAAAGTAGTGGATCACTAGAAGAAACCCTTTCTAAACTAGCTGATTATTACCATAAGCATTATAAGACATCTCAAAAAGTGAAATCTACTTTCGCTTATCCAGTAACTGTAGGATTTGTCGCAATGGGCGTTGTAATATTTCTAATGATGTACGTCGTTCCAGAATTTGTTGATATGTTTAATCAGTTTGATGCTAGTTTACCTATCGTTACACAGGTTGTCTTAGGCATTAGTAATTTATTGACTAGTTATTGGTACTTATTTGGCTTAATTGCTCTATTATTTAGTTTAATATTGATTATGGTTTTACAACGAGATCATTTACGTATGAAATTAGATTATTATTTATTAAAGTTACCAGGTTTTGGTCCATTAATTTTAAAATCGAATATGGCTTCGATGACAAGGACTTTAGGCTCTTTACTTTACAACAATGTTCCAATCATTCAAGCCTTAGACCTAACAGAGCAAACATTAAAAAACAAAGTTATAAAACAAACGTTACAAGATGCTGAGTCGTCTTTAAAACAAGGGGAGTCATTAGTTAAGCCTTTACGTCAACATTGGGCTTACCCATACCTTGTAACACAAATGATAGAAGTAGGAGAGAAAACGAATTCTTTACCAGAAATGCTTGGGCAAGTAGCAACATTCTATGAAGACGATGTCGACACAGCAACTGATCAACTTAAATCTTTGTTAGAGCCTTTATTAATTATTACGTTATCTGTCATTGTTGGTACGATTGTGCTCGCCATTGTTATTCCAATGTTTGAGCTATTTAATCAAATAAATTAATTAAATTAAGGGGAGAGGTAAGAAATGTTAAAAAGATTAATGAAAAATCAGAAAGGTATTACGCTAGTTGAATTACTAGCTGTAATCGTTATTTTAGGAATAATTGCGTTAATCGCTGTGCCTGCGATTGCAAATGTTATTGAGGACTCACGTTATGATAGTGTGAAAGCAACGGCGATAAATATAATTGAGGCGGCTGATTTGTACGATGTAACGAATGAAGTAGATGGTGACGAACTAGAAATAAGCGTTTTAATTGAAGGTGACTACCTTGACGGTGGTAATTTAGACGGTAACTGGACTGGTGTAGAGGTTAAGTTTAATGACGAAAGAGGTACTTTAATTGATGGTACTGGTTCTGATGGTAATGTATCAATAACTTTCGAAGATGCAACAATACAGAACATAAACAATGCTAATGCTTCTGATTTAAGACAAGCTGAAGGTGGCGCAACTATCGGAGAATAATAAATCTACATTAACAAGCGCGGTAATTCCGCGCTTGTTTTTAACCAATAAAAAACTATAGGATTTGATAAGTTTGATGTTACTAATTTATATATACATATTTATTCTAGGATTAGTGTTAGGTTCTTTTTACAATGTTGTAGGGTTAAGAGTTGCAGATAAACAATCAATCGTAACCCCAAGATCGCATTGTCCTACATGTTCAAAGACGTTGAAGTGGTATGAACTACTACCTGTATTATCATTCATAATCCAAAAAGGACAATGTCGTCATTGTGGAAATAAAGTATCACCAATCTATCCATTTTTTGAACTATTAACAGGTTTATTATTTGTTTTTTCCTTTTACAAAATAGGTTTTCAATTAGAACTATTCATTGCTTGGTTGTTAGTTAGTTTGTTAATCATCATTACTGTTAGTGATTTATATAAACAAATCATTCCAGACTACATTTTACTTTATTTCCTAGTGCCTATTATTTTAATGCGAGTATGGATTCCAACTGACCCTTGGTATGACGCTTATTTAGCAGCTATCATAGGTTTTGTATTGTTACTTGTTATTGCCATTATTAGTAAAGGTGGTATGGGTGGTGGCGATATAAAGCTATTTGGTGTTTTAGGGTTGTTTTTAGGAGTCCATGGCACATTGATGACGCTGTTTTTATCGTCGTTAATTGGTGCAGTAGTTGGAGTAATCCTAATGATGTTCGGTAAGGTGAAAAGAGGCGTGCCGATTCCGTTTGGTCCATTTATAGCAGTTTCGGCTCTTATTGCGTACTTTTATTCAGAAGAATTGCTCGATTGGTATTTAAGATTAATGATATAGGTGGCTGATCATAATGTCGAATAAAAAAGTTGTTAACTTAGAAATAAAAGATTACGTCATTCGTTATACAGAGAACAAAAGAGGTTCTATGTCAATAGAAAGAATGGGAGAGCACTTCTTACCGACGGGTACTATTAAAGATGGAGTTATTGAAAACTATGATCAGTTTGAAAGAATCTTAAAAACAGTCATTAAGAAGTGGCGATTGAATCGGAAGAATGTCCGTTTAATAATGCCTGATTCCCTTGTGTTCATTCGACGAGAAACAGTTCCGTTAGACGTTCCAAATGACGAAGTAAAAAAACATATTAACTTCAATCTTGGTGAGACGATTCATTTACCATTCAATTCATCGGTCGTTGAAGTCGTTTATATACAACAACTTGATGAGCATCATGAAGTGAGTATTATTTCAACAGATAAAACGGTAGCCAGTCAATTTGTTTCAGCTTTAGAAGATTTAAGATTAACTGTTGAAGCGATTGATATTTCACCATTATGTTATTACCGTTTAATGCATTTCAAACAATTGGTCACAGAAGATGAGCAACTACTCGTAGTGCAATACGGAATCGATTGTGTAACGTTTAGTGCATTTGTTCAAAACACACCTATTTTTCTTCAGGAATTTGATCTAGAGTCAAGTGAAATAATTATAAGCCAACTTGGGCCAACATTGTCAAAAGAAGACTTCAATAAACAAACGGTGATGGAAGAGTTAGAGGATATGAGTATTGAAATTGAACGGGTTGAACGTTTCTATCAGTTTATGATGAGTAATCAAGATCATCGGTTTACGAGTATTGCTGTAGTTGGTGACCATCCATATTTAGAAGAAATAATTACAGCAATGAAAGAATCGTATGAAACTCCTATTATTCAACTTACTGAAAAGGAAGTTAAAGGTCCTAAAGAAGTAGGCATTGAGCCTAAATTTCATGGTGTTTATGGCTTAGCATTAAAGGGTGTGCATTAATGTTAGTTAATATTAATCTATTACCAAAAAAAGAATATAAAAGTAGAAAACCATTTATAATATTTGGTCTGTTATTTTTGTTAACAATCACGCTAATAGTTGGTTTTGGTTTATGGAATTATTACTTGAATGATCAAATGGAAAGTTTAAGTAATGATTTACATCAACAGCAAATAGCCAATGATGAGTTACAATCTGAAATTGATGGTGATGAGGATTATCAAGCAGCCCAACAGTTATATGAACTAACAAATGAATTAGAAAATCTTTTAACGAGTACTAGTGAAATTGTAAATGAATTAGATGCGACTGTTCCATCTAATGCTATTTTAACGTCATTCAACTTTCATAATGACTCAATAGAACTTATTGTTGAAACGGCTACAAATGAGCATGCTGTGACGTTTTATCAAGATATACAAACGATTGAACAATTCAACGAAGTTACTATTCACACGATAAATTATATAGAGTCAGATGATTATTATACGACTCGTTATACGATTAGCCTCCAGCAAGAAGAGGAGGTTGAGAGCAGTGAATAAAATTAATAAACGTATTTTGTTTGTATGGATTGTATTAATAATTTTAGTTTGTGGCAGCTTTTATCTTTTTAATATCTATAGTTTAAAACAAAGTGTGGGTCAATTAGAAGATGATTTGTCTTTTGAGGAAAGAAAGCAAACAGCATTATTAGAAACAGTAGATCAGATAGACCATGATAGTGCTTCAATTGAGGAAGTGCGTGCACAAATTCCTGAGCAACTTG
>NZ_AKIF01000086.1 GCF_000269905.1 Alkalibacillus haloalkaliphilus C5 | reverse complement strand
CTAAAATCACCGTTATATGGTACAGCGCTTATGCCGTTTTGTTGGCATAGCCATTGTAAATAAAGTTGCGTTGATTTATATTCTGTAAAAATAATGACTTTATCATCAACTTCATTAATCAATTCAATTGTCCTTAAAGCTTTTGCATGATTTGGTAGTTGTTCAATTAACTCAATAATATGTGATTCTTTAAGGTTTTCTTGTTTCTTCATTGATAAATAACAAGCTTCACGACTAGAACAAAACTCTCTTGATAAAGTCAAGTTCGTTAATGCGTGAGAAGTTTCAAGTTGTTGAAGCTCTTCATATACATGCTGTTCTTCCTCGGTGAAATCAACTTGAATGGTTTTGATTTCTCTTGTAGCCCAAGTGTCTTGAACATCACTTTTTCTTGAACGGACCATCGATTGCTTAATTAATGTTTGAATCGTATCATAGCTGCTCTTTTTCACCTTTTCTTTGAAAATCCTTTTATCCCCTAATAATCCAGGACGTACAATTTTCATTAAGTGGTAGACTTCATCAATTTTATTTTGAATAGGTGTCGCTGTAAGTAATAAACAGTAAGTTGACTTTAGTTGTTTAACGAATTGATAGTTTTTCGTAACTGCATTTTTCAGTCGATGTGCTTCATCAACAATTAATAAGTCAAATTCTTGCTCAATTAAAGTAGAAGCATGTGGTTCTTTTTTAGCAAGGTCAATTGAAGAGATGACTATGTCATAGACCTCCCAAGGGTATGAACGGTGCTTAGCTCTTGCAGGAATGAAAAATGTATAATTCATTTCAGATTCCCATTGTCTAATTAGAGAAGAAGGGACTAGAATTAAGACTTTCTTGACTAATCCTTTAATCATTAACTCTTTTAAAATAACACCTGCTTCTATTGTTTTACCTAATCCAACTTCATCGGCAAGAATAGCACGACCATGCATATGAAAAATGACTTTCTCAACAGCTTCCCTTTGATGGGGAAGAAGCTCAAGATTCGGTAGATACTTTAATGAACTAAGTTCATTTTTGTTGGTCATTGATAGTTGACTTAATTCATAGGCTTTTTTAAATGTATCCCAGTCACTGTTTTGATAGTCTTGCACATTGTTAATGACTTCATATAAATGATCAGTATTAACTATTGGTTTCATATATGAGATCCCCTAACTATTAAAACTTTATGATGACGCTTACACATTTATTTAGAGATGTGGTATAATACAGGTAGATTTTTATTCATACTTTTTGAACAATTTTTATGTAGCATTTTAATGTAACATCTCATTGTTTTATTATGCTTTAAAAATTGAATATTATGAGCGAATGATTACAAGGGGAGAGTTCACAGCTAGTGTGACGCCGACGGAGCAAATACGTAACGTATGAATCTCTCAGGCACAAAGACTCTTGTATGACGCACCTCTGGAGAGCGTTTATCGGATAATTGATAAACCACCAAAGATGTAAGCATTACATAAGTAGTGTGAAACTTTCAGGTGTCAGGACAGAGAGAATACCGAAGCTTAATTTGGTATTCTCTTTTTTAATGCTTTAAAAAAGCATTTCACTGATACATCATCTTAATTTTAAAAATAGGGGGTCATTAAATGGGAGAAATTAAAAGAACGCCAATTTTTCCAGAGTATGAAAAATTGGGTGCGAAAACGATTGATTTTGGTGGATGGGATCTTCCTGTTCAATTTTCAGGTATTAAAGAAGAGCACCATGCAACACGTGCAAAAGCAGGTCTATTCGATGTTTCACATATGGGTGAAGTTACAGTGACAGGCCCTGATAGTGAAGCCTTTCTGCAAAAGATGGTGACAAATGATGTAAGTAAAATAAATATTAATCAAGCTCAATATACAGCTATGTGCTATCCAGATGGTGGTACGGTAGACGATTTTTTAATTTATAGGCGTGATGAAGAAGATTACTTACTTGTAGTTAATGCTGCTAACACTGAAAAAGATTATGAATGGTTAGTAGCACATCAAGAAGGTAATGTCGAAATTAACAATATTTCTGAGGAATTAGTTCAATTAGCGCTACAAGGTCCAAATGCTCAAACGATCTTACAAAAGATCACTTCAGATGATTTAAGTGCTATTAAATTTTTCCGTTTTAAAGATGATGTGAAAGTAAATGGAGTAGAAGATGGGGCGTTAGTATCACGCACTGGTTATACTGGTGAGGACGGTTTTGAAATTTATATTAACCGTGAATCTGGTGTGGATTTATGGAACGCCATACTAGAAGCTGGTGAAAGCGAAGGATTACAGGCAATTGGTCTAGGTGCACGTGATACATTAAGATTTGAAGCGAACCTAGCATTGTATGGTCAGGAGCTAACAAAAGATATTACACCGGTTGAAGCAGGGATTGGTTTTGCTGTAAAAGTTAATAAAGAAGTCGATTTCATTGGCAAAGAAGTATTAAAAGAACAGAAGGAAAATGGACCAAAGCGTAAATTAGTAGGAATTGAAATGATTGATAAAGGGATTCCTCGTAATGGTTATCCAGTGCTAAAAGGTGAAGAGGAAGTTGGTTTTGTCACTTCGGGTACACAGTCACCGACATTAGGGAAAAATGTAGGTCTAGCACTAGTAGATACTCAATATGCAAGTGAGGGTGAGGAATTACAAGTTAAAGTGAGAAAGAGAATACTTAACGCTCAAGTAGTTCCAACACCATTTTATAAAAGAAAGTAAGGGGTGAGGTTAATGCAACATCGATATATTCCAATGACAGATCAAGACAGAAAAGATATGTTAGAAACAATTGGTGTAAACTCAACTGAAGAACTTTTTAATGATATTCCACAAAAAGTCCGCTTTGACGGTGAATTGAATATAAAACCAGCTAAATCAGAGTATGAATTAACTAAAGAGTTAACAGAGTTAGCAGAACAAAATAGTCACTCGAAATCTCATACGTCATTTTTAGGTGCGGGTGTCTACCAACATTACATTCCTTCTATTGTAGACCATGTCATTTCTCGTTCTGAATTTTATACAGCGTATACACCTTATCAGCCTGAAATTTCTCAAGGTGAGTTACAGGCAATTTTTGAATTCCAAACGATGGTTTGTGAAATGACAGGAATGGAAGTAGCAAACTCTTCCATGTATGATGGTGGAACTGCCTTAGCAGAAGCGGTGAACTTAAGTGCGGGCCAAACGAAGAAGAAAAAAGTACTTGTTTCAAAAGCGATTCATCCTGAGTCAATGGATGTTATTTATACGTATGCAAAAGGTTTTAACTTAGAGATTGTTGAAATTGATCATCAAAATGGTTTAACAGACCTAGAGCAGTTAAAGTCTGAACTAGATGAAGATACAGCAAGTGTCGTTATTCAGTATCCAAACTTTTTCGGTCAGGTTGAGCCGTTAAAAGAAGTTGAAACGATGTTAGAAGATCAAAAGAAGACAATGATGATTGTTTCGAGTAATCCACTTGCGTTAGGTTACTTAACACCTCCTGGAGAGTTCGGTGCAGATATCGTAGTTGGTGATACGCAAGTATTCGGTATCCCGACGCAATTCGGTGGACCACATTGTGGTTATTTCGCAACAACGAAAAAGTTAATGCGTAAAGTACCAGGTCGTCTTGTCGGTCAAACAGTTGATGAAGATGGACATCGCGGTTTTGTATTAACATTACAAGCACGTGAACAGCATATTCGTCGTGATAAAGCGACATCAAATATTTGTTCAAACCAAGCATTAAACGCATTGGCATCTTCTGTTGCGATGACGGCTCTTGGTAAACAAGGTGTTCGTGAAATGGCTGAGTTAAATATGAAAAAAGCACGTTATGCGAAAAAAGCGTTTGAAGCGGCTGGTTTTGAAACTTTACATGATGGACCATTTTTCAACGAGTTTATTGTGAAGCTGAATAAGCCGGTTTCAGAAGTGAATGAACAATTATTGCAAAAAGGCTATATTGGTGGTTACGACTTAGGGCGTGACAGTGACAGTTATGACCAGCACATGCTAATTGCCGTAACAGAAGTTCGTTCAAAAGAAGAAATCGACCAATTTGTGAAGGAAGTAGGTGAGGCTAATGGCTAAAGAGCAAGATTTTCCAGTGATTTTTGAATTGAGCCAAGAAGGACGTAAAGGTTATCACTTACCTGAACTAGATGTAGAAGATATTAACTTAGATGAAGAGTTTTCTAATGAATATATTCGTCAAGAAAACCCGGACTTACCTGAAGTAAGTGAACTACAAATCATGCGTCATTATACAGCCCTTTCAACACGAAACCATGGTGTAGACTCAGGTTTCTATCCATTAGGGTCATGTACGATGAAGTATAATCCAAAAATTAATGAGGATATTGCACGTATTCCAGGTTTCAGCATGATTCACCCTTATCAAGAGGAAAGCTCTGTACAAGGTGCATTAGCTTTAATGTATGACTTGCAAAAGTCATTAAGTGAGATTACAGGTATGCATTCTGTAACGCTACAATCAGCTGCTGGTGCTCAAGGTGAGTGGACGGGTCTAATGATGATTCGTGCATTCCATGAAGCAAATGGTGATCATCACCGTACTAAAGTAATTGTTCCAGACTCAGCTCACGGAACTAACCCAGCATCAGCAACAGTTGCTGGGTTTGAAGCTGTAACCGTTAAATCAAATGACCAAGGGCTAGTAGACCTAGAAGATTTAAAGCGTGTTGTAGATGAAAATACAGCAGCTTTAATGTTAACGAATCCAAACACTTTAGGACTGTTTGAAGAGCACATTTTAGAAATGGCTGAAATTGTTCACGAAGCAGGAGGACGCTTATATTATGATGGCGCTAACCTAAACGCAATCATGGGTTACACTCGTCCTGGTGACATGGGCTTTGATGTTGTTCACTTAAACTTACACAAAACATTTACAGGACCACACGGCGGTGGTGGACCAGGATCTGGACCAGTAGGTGTAACGGAAGAATTAGCCCCATATCTACCAAAACCGTTAATCTCTAAACGTGATACTGGTGAATACTACTTTGATTATGATCACCCACAATCAATTGGCAGAATTAAGCCTTATTACGGTAACTTTGGCATTAACGTACGTGCATATACGTACATCCGCTCAATGGGACCTGACGGCTTAAAGCAGGTTAGTGAAAATGCCGTTTTAAATGCGAACTATATGATGAGACGTTTAGAACAAGAATTCGAATTACCATTTAGTCAGCATTGTAAACATGAATTTGTTCTATCTGGTAAGAACCAGAAGAAGATGGGGGTTAGAACGTTAGATGTGGCAAAACGCCTGTTAGACTTTGGTTATCATCCACCAACAATCTACTTCCCATTAAATGTTGAAGAAGCATTAATGGTTGAGCCGACAGAAACTGAAGCAAAAGAAACGTTAGATGAATTCGTTGATGCGATGATTCAAATTTCTAACGAGGCTAAAGAAGATCCTGAAAAAGTACAAGAAGCACCACACACGACAGTGGTTGATCGTATGGATGAAACGACTGCAGCGAGAAAACCTGTCTTACGTTTTTATCGTGAAGACTAGTTGTTAAATAAAATGAAAAGCAGTTCGGTTATGTTAAACCGAACTGCTTTTGTTATTAAAATAGCAGCTTTTCGCTAATTATTCGATTCATTAATTAACTTACCAACTGAGTATATTATGTAAAAAAAGCATACCAGCTGTGACTGGTATGCTTTACTAATTTTAGTATCCTTTTTTCTTCACTTTAATTTTACCGGTCCACTTACTAAACCCGCCTTTTAACTGATGTAGACCTTCGTAACCATTTTTGCGAAGTAAGTTCGCAGCCTTCATTGATCTTGAACCACGTTGGCAATAAAGGTATACAGGTTGATCCTTTCTTACTTCACCCATTCTTTGTTTCATTTGAGAAAGTGGTATATTACGAGAACCTAAAATATGACCTCGATCAAATTCCTTCGGTTCACGTACATCAATTAATTGTGCTTTACGGTAACCTTCTTTAAATTGCTCTTCAGTAAGTGTTGTTAAATGTTTTTGCATGCGCATATTTCTAAATACAGCAAATAAAATCAATGCGGCAACTGCTACTAATATGATTAGTAATGCATCCATCGTGCTTCCCCTCTTTCTATAATAGGTCCACTATTTATTATAAGAGTGTTTGTATTATGTTTCAAAGATTTTTTTCTATCTTATTCTATTTCTGAACAGAACATGTTATTCTAGTTATTTTAGTATGAGAAAAGATTCTATAAATAGTACGAATATATCTATTGACTTTCACTACTCAATATGCACAGAACACAATATATGGAGATATTTAAAAAATAAGAGTACTATATATTGATTTGTTGATTAGGTTTTGATACTGTAAAGATAGATTAATTACTAACAAATGTTAGTACGATTCTATCTTACGTGAAGGAGGTAACGAAATGCAAGGTGTAAAAAAGAAACAAGTTCAACTGAACGTAGAACAGTTGAACCAAGATATAAAGCAGTTTCCACATGTACATCCCATTACACCAGACATGAACACAACTCATAAGGGTGTGTCTCGTCTTGTTATGTTAGACCGTTATGCATTTAAAGATACTGAAAAGAAAACTATAAAAGTAGGGGACTTTGTCGTATTAACGATTAAAGAAGACCCGAAATTTCCAGCAAGAGGAACAGGATATATTGAAACATTAAATGATGATCAAGCTATTGTAAAAATCGAAGAAGAATTTGTTCATTTATTGGAGTCTGAAGATGCACAGCAAACAGGCTTAATAGAAAAGCCATTGAGCGTTATTGATAAACCATTAGAAATTTATTATGAACAAATTGCGTTACGTAATGCGACTGGCCTGTCACAGGTCGAGCAAACTGAAGAGAAACGTCAACAATGGTTTGAGAAGTTTTATCAAGAACTTTCAGCATTAAACTTCGTCCCGGCAGGAAGAGTGCTGTATGGTGCAGGCTCAAATACTGATGTAACTTATTTTAACTGCTATGTCATGCCATTTGTAAAAGACTCAAGAGAAGGAATTAGCGATCACCGTAAACAAGTGATGGAGATTATGTCACGTGGTGGCGGTGTTGGAACGAATGGTTCTACTTTAAGACCACGAAATGCTCTTGCACGTGGTGTTAATGGTAAATCATCCGGTTCGGTGTCGTGGTTAGATGACATTGCGAAACTGACACACTTAGTAGAACAAGGTGGCTCTAGACGTGGCGCGCAAATGATCATGTTAAATGATTGGCATCCTGATATCATTGAATTTATTATTTCTAAAATGCAAAATCCACGTATTTTAAGATATTTAATCGAAAACATTGATGATGAAACGATTCAACAGCAAGCAAAAGACAAATTGAACTTCACTCCATTATCTAATTCAGACCACCAGCTTTATCAAGGAATAGCAAATTATAAACATATTGAAGGTCACGGTGGTTTTACAGAAGATAACATTCGAGAAGCAGAACAGAAATTACGTGACGGTGGAACTTATAGTGTTCATAATCCAGAGTTTTTAACTGGAGCCAATATTTCAGTTTGTATTACTGATGAGTTCATGGAAGCAGTTGAAAATGACGAAGACTATGCATTACGTTTCCCAGATGTAGAAAGTTATTCAGAAGAAGAAATGGCGTATTATAACGAACATTGGAGCGAAGTTGGAGATGTTCGTGAGTGGGAAAATTTAGGATTCGCAACAAGGGTGTATAAACGTATAAAAGCAAAAGAATTATGGAATTTGATTAATATTTGTGCAACGTATTCAGCAGAACCAGGAATTTTCTTTATTGATAACGCAAATAAAGAAACGAATGCAAAAGCGTATGGTCAAAAAGTTGTTGCTACTAACCCCTGCGGAGAACAACCCCTTGTGCCATATTCTGTTTGTAATTTAGCAGCTGTTAATTTAGCTACAATTGCTGACCATGAACGTAAACAACCAGACTTTGAAAAGTTAGAACAAACTGTCGCAACAGGTGTTAGAATGCAAGATAATGTTATTGACTCAACACCATATTTCTTAGAAGAAAATCGTAAACAAGCATTGGGCGAGCGACGAGTTGGCTTAGGTGTTATGGGATTGCATGATTTATTAATCTATTGTGAGACAGCTTATGGTTCTCAAGAAGGAAATCAACTAGTTGATCAAATATTTGAGACGATCGCAACGACTGCATACCGTACATCAATCGAGCTCGCAAAAGAGAAAGGTAGCTTCCCATTCTTAGTAGGAGATACAGAGGAAGAGACGCAAGCGCTACGAGAGCAGTTTATTAATACAGGCTACATGCAAAAAATGCCTGAAGATATTCGCGAAGGTGTCTTGAACTATGGAATTAGAAACAGTCACTTGTTAACAGTTGCCCCAACTGGTTCAACTGGAACAATGGTCGGTGTTTCAACAGGTCTTGAACCATATTTCTCCTTCACGTACTATCGTAGTGGTCGTTTAGGTAAGTTTATTGAAGTCAAGGCTGACATAGCTCAAGACTATTATGAACGTAACCCTGGTGCTGACGAGAATGAGTTACCTGAATGGTTTGTAACAGCAATGGACTTAGATCCAGAAGCGCATGCGGATACTCAATGTGTCATCCAACGCTGGGTGGACAGTTCAATTTCTAAGACCGTAAATGCTCCAAAAGGATATCGTGTCGATCAAGTAGAACAAGTTTATCAGCGCCTTTACAAAGGTGGTGCAAAAGGTGGGACGGTATACGTTGATGGAAGCCGTGACACACAAGTCTTAACATTAAAAGCTGAAGAAAATGAATTCTCAGAGCAAACAGAGTTGTTCGAGGAAGAGAAGCAAAAAGTTGTTTTGATGGAAACAGTCCAGGAGTTAGAGAACACCAATGTGACAATTGGATCTGAAGTAGGAGATACGTGTCCAGTCTGTCGAAAAGGTAATATACAAGATGTTGGTGGATGTAATACGTGTACAAACTGTGGAGCCCAATTAAAATGTGGGTTATAATATAGAAATAAGAGACTGGGACAAAAGGTTTGGAATGTGGTGGGAATACGAACAATTAGCCTTACAAATTAGGTGAAACAGTCGCTTAGCGGAATCAAAATGCGTAGACTCCTGTGGGAGCAAAGGCCTGGGTGAGACCCCGCAGTGCGTAGCACGAGGAAGCTCACTAGCCGCCCACGGAAAGCGAAGCATTTTGATGGAGCGGTGGTAAAAGATAAACCCGAACGAAGTCAAAATATGATTTCGTTCGGGTTTTGTTTATTAACAATTAGTTCTTTCCCAACCTCTTATTTTTTATTACCTTTAATCACTTTTAAATGACTTCTTTGTGTACGGCGTCTATTAATTTTGTTTGGTTTTTCTATATGAGAATTGTAGCGCATGCCACGATCAACCGTTCCATACTTTTGTTTAGACTGCTTAACTGCTTTTTTATAACCAGACCCGACTGCATGAGCCCTACGGCGATGGATTAAAAAATAATAAACGAGAGCACCAATTAAAGCTGCAAAACCTAACATCATCAAAATGCTTTGAAGAAAACCTAGAGGATTCATTACTAATTGGCCAAACACTCCAATAATCGCTAAACCACCAATAACGTATAATAGGACAGCGCCTTTCCCCTTTGGCATATAATGCTCCTTTCATTCAATAGATTTAATACCGTTCTAGCTATACACTATTCTAGTTATATTATACCACGTATAACTATATTTATACTCACCCATTTGACATAAAATATGAATATGAATAAAGCACATCGAATGAAAATGTTGAAATCGTACAGACTAATTATGTGAAAAGAGGTGTCTATTAGTGGAAAAAGAATCATCAGTTTTTAAGAAAGGATTGTTCGCAGGATTAGTAGGTGGTATTTTGTTTGCGCTGATTGGTTCAATGGCTTATTTTTTATCATTTTCTGATGTGTCCCATGCATCGTTCATTTTTCGCTCCTTTTTTGATGGTGAATGGACTACAGGTTGGATCGCTGAATCAATAAGTATTGTTATTACTGGGTTTATTGGTATTTTTCCCGCACTCATTTATTACTTATTATTTAAAAAGCTACGTGGGATGATGCCGGGTCTGATTTATGGTATTGCACTGTGGTTTATTGTATTCGGTTTGATGAACCCCCTATTCTCTTATGTACCTGACTTATTTTCATTAAACATGGACACAATCGCAACGACGATGAGTCAGTTTATTTTATATGGCGTGTTCATTGGTTATACCATTTCATATGAACATCATGATCAAAGAGTTATGAGAAAAGTGTCACAAAACAACTAAATATGATAAACTGATAAGTGGAATGAGAATGAAAAGGAGAGAGGCTTTATGGGAAAGCTCTTATTGCTTAATGGCCCAAATTTGAATCTGTTAGGCCAACGAAACAAGGATCAATATGGGCAAAAGTCTTTACAACATGTCGAACAAGAAGTAAGGGCATATCTCCAATCCTTTTCATTTCACTTAGACTCTTTTCAATCTAATCATGAAGGGGAATTGGTTGATTGGATCCATAAGGCAAATGAAGAGTATGAAGGGGTTCTTTTAAATCCAGGTGCATACACTCATACAAGTGTAGCTCTTCGGGATGCGATAGAGGCAGTGGATGTCCCTGTTGTCGAGATTCATATTTCAAATATACATAATCGAGAATCCTTTCGTCACCACTCATTTATCGCTCCAGTAGCAGCCGGGCAAGTTGTTGGGTTTGGTACGAATAGTTATATAATTGGTGCATTTGCCTTGATCGAAAGTTTAAAAGAAAGGGAGAGTTAAAATGGAGAAAATTCGCCGTTTAAGAGAGAAGTTACAAGAACATGATCTTGAAGGAATGTTAATTACGAGTGGACAAAACCGCCGTTATATGACAGGTTTTACAGGTACAGCGGGTGTTGTTTTGTTAACTCAAGAGAAGGCAATCTTTATTACAGACTTTCGCTATACTGTACAAGCGAAAGATCAAGTAGAAGGTTATGAGATTGTTGAGCATAAAGGTCCTATTCAAGAAGAAGTTGCCAATCAAGTAGACAAACTAGGCGTTAAACGTTTAGGTTTTGAAAAGAACCATGTGACTTATTTAACATATGAAACATACGAAAAAGCATTAAATAGTGAATTTATTCCTGTTGAAGGTTTAGTTGAACAATTACGTTTAATTAAAACTGATGCAGAAATTAAGATTTTAAAAGAAGCGGCTGAAATTGCTGATGCAGCATTTGAGCATATTCAAACATTTATTAAACCAGGTGTGAAAGAAATTGATGTCTCCAATGAATTAGAATTTTTCATGCGAAAGCAAGGGGCTGTATCTTCTTCTTTTGATATCATTGTTGCCTCTGGTTATCGTTCAGCATTACCGCATGGTGTTGCTTCTGAGAAAGAAATTCAATCAGGTGAGTTAGTCACTTTAGATTTCGGTGCGTTGTACAAAGGGTATTGCTCTGATATGACAAGAACATTTGCTGTTGGACCAATCAGCGATGAATTGAAAGAGATTTACAATACTGTCCTACAAGCACAGTTAAAAGGAATGGAAGGCATTAAAGCTGGAATTACAGGTAAAGAAGCAGATGCCTTAACAAGAGATTATATTAAAGAACAAGGTTATGGTGAGTATTTCGGTCATTCGACTGGCCACGGCTTAGGTATGGATGTTCATGAAGGACCATCATTATCATTTAAGAGTGACAAGGTGTTAGAGCCAGGCATGGTTGTAACAGTTGAACCAGGTATATATGTTCCAGATGTAGGTGGTTGTAGAATTGAAGACGATACTGTCGTAGCCGAAAACGGTAATGAACGTTTAACATTCTCGACTAAAGAATTAATTACGCTATAGAGGCTTTGTGGATATAGGAGGAGTTAAGTATGATTTCAGTAAACGATTTTAAAACAGGTTTAACAATTGAATTAGAAGGTTCCATTTGGCAAGTGATCGAATTCCAACATGTTAAACCAGGAAAAGGGTCAGCATTTGTTCGTTCAAAATTACGAAATTTAGAAAATGGTAACATTCAAGAAAAGACATTCCGTGCTGGTGAGAAAGTTAATAAGGCTCACTTAGAACGTCGTCAAATGCAGTACTTATACGAATCTGGTGATAATCGTACATTTATGGATACAGAGACATTTGACCAAATTGAAATCCCAGATCATAAAATTGAAACTGAGTTAAATTTCCTTACTGAAGGCTTACAAGTATATGTATTAATTTATGATGGCGATACATTAGGGATTGAGTTACCGAACAACGTAGAGTTAGAAGTTGTTGAAACTGAACCAGGTATTAAAGGTGACACTGCTTCAGGTGGAACTAAGCCAGCAACATTAGAAACTGGTTACACTGTTCAAGTACCATTCTTTATTAATAAAGGTGAACGCCTTGTAGTTAGCACATCAGAAGGAAAATACGTATCGAGAGCATAGATTTTTATATGAATCATAAACCGACACTTTAAATAGTGTCGGTTTTTTTGGCTCTACAATAAATAACGTTGGTGGGTAAATATATTGCCATCTGTCAATTGACAGATGG
>NZ_AKIF01000085.1 GCF_000269905.1 Alkalibacillus haloalkaliphilus C5 | reverse complement strand
AGTGCCCTTAACGGGCACCCAAACATTTGACTTAGAACCGTTTTTTCATTAATAATCAAACCTCTCTGATTAAATCATTATTACTTAAAAGTTAATATAAAACCAACTAAACTCATAGGATTAATTTGACTAATTTGATAAAGAATAATACGATATTGTATGTCGTAAATATAAAGAAAAGCATCGAGAGGGGTAATTAAATTGAAATTTCACTTAAAGGTTTGTGTTTATGTTTTAGCTTTACTTATGTTAGCCGCATGTGCTAATGAAGGTGAACGAAGTCAAGAATTATCAGTAGATTTAGGGTCTTTACCATCGTCATTAGATCCTCATGCTGCAAATGATGGTAATTCACTTTATGTAATGACAAATATATATGATACTTTAGTTCAAATGAATACAGATTTAGAAATTGAGCCAGGGTTAGCTACTGAGTTAGAACCTATAACGGATACTACATGGGAAGCCACTATAAGAGAAGGAGTCACCTTTCATGATGGTGAAGAGTTAAATGCTGAAGTTGTAAAAATGAATTTGGACCGTGTGTTGGACCCAAATGTTGGCTCTCCTTTAAGTTTTCTATTCGATATGATTGAAAAGGTTGAAGTAGTGGATGAGTATATTGTACATATTCATACTAAATATCCGTTCTCAGCATTACCAGCGCATTTGGCACACCCAGGTGGGCATATAATAAGTCCGAGCTCGATTGAACGTGACTATGAAGCAATGGAGGAAGGTGAAGAACCTCTAACACAAGTTAACCAAAACCCAGTAGGAACAGGGTATTTTAAATTTGAAGAAAGAGTTTCAGGTGATTATATAACATTAGAAAAAAATGAAGATTACTGGGGAGAGGAAGCAAAGGTTAGTCGTATTAAGTTTAACGCTGTACCTGAGGAGAGCACACGAATGGCTGAACTTTTATCTGATGAGGCGGATATAATATATCCAGTCAATACAAGTGACGTCAACACAATCGAAGAATCAGATGTGGGATTTGTAGAACAATCCGAAAGTGCTAGTATGTCGTATTTAGGTTTTAATGTAGAGGAAGAACCTTTTGATGATGTTAGAGTTAGAAATGCTATAAACATGGCGATTGACAAAGAAGCCTTAATTGATGGATTAATGGAGGGGATTCCCTTAACAGCAATTGGACCTTTAGCCCCAACTGTCTTTGGTTATAGCGAAGAAGTAGACACGATTGAGCATAACCTTGAAGAGGCGAAGCTTTTATTAGAAGAAGCTGGTTATGAAGATGGTTTTGAAACCGATATATATGTTTATGATCGTACTACCGCGGATACTGCTGTCTATATACAATCCCAATTATCAGAACTAGGGATAGAAGTAAACATAGAACAAATGGAAATTGGAGCATATTTAGATTTAACTGCACAAGGGGAGCATGAAATGTTAATTGGTAGTTGGGGAACAGTAACTTTAGATGCAGATTACGGTTTATACCCAATGTTTCATTCTGAGAATGTTGGTTCACCAGGAAATCGATCTTTTTATAATAATGAAGATGTCGATCGTTTACTAGAAGAAGCAAGACAATCGACAAGTGATGAAGAAAGGTTAGCCTTATACCAAGAAGCGCAACAAATTATTATTGATGAATCGCCAATAGTCCCACTTTATCATTCTGTATTATTAGCAGGTTTGAATAATCACATTGAAGGCTTTTACCAATATCCAAGTAGTTTCCCATTTTTAAGGGATGTTGAAATAGTAGATTAACTTTAATAGAAAAAAGAGGTGCTCAGCGCACCTCTTTTTGTATTGAAGTTTATTCAATTGTACCTAATAGCTCTTCAATTTCATTCATAATTTGACCTGCACCTTCCCAGTCACCTCTTGAAAGCGCATTTTGATAGTCATTGAATAATGTGGATAGTTCATTCAAAGTGTCTTCTGCATCACCAGGAATACCTGGTAATTCTGTTTCAGTATCTTCTTCAACGTCTATATCTTCATCAATGTCTGCATCCTCATCGATATCACCAATTTCATCATCCATATCAATATCATCGTCGACATCAGGCATATTTCCAGGAACACCTGCTTCAATTAGATCAAGAATTCGCTCTAACGATTCTTCGAAAGTTGCTTCCATCACGATGTAATCTCCATAAGCGACAATGACTTGTTTGACTTCTGGTAGAGAAGTAGCATTGGAAGATTCGATATAAATTGGTTCAACATACATCATGGTATCTTCAATCGGGATCGTTAATAAGTTACCTCTAATAACGCTTGATCCACCTTGTGACCATAAATTTAGTTCTTGTGAAATCCTACTATCCTGGTTAATACGGTTTTCAATTTGTTGTGGACCGTAAACATTTCGCTGTTTTGGGAATTCATATACCATTAAATCTCCGTAATTATCTCCATCGTTACGAGCACCAATCCAGGCAATCATATTTTGTCTATTTCTTGGTGTGTAAGGTGTCATTAAGACAAATTCTTCAAAATCACTTCCTGGTAGTTGCATCGTAATATAGTACGGATCCATAGTTATATCGTGTTCAAAGTAACGTTCTGTTGCAAATTCCCATGCATCTTCACGGTTGTAGAACACTTCTAAATTACTCATATGATAAGTTCCATACATATCCGCTTGAATTGTAAATAAATCAACTGGATAACGGAAGTGTGCTTTAACATCTTCTGGAATATCATAAGTGAATAAGTCTGGGAATATGTTCTCGTACGTCTGTAATAACGGGTCATCATCTTCAACGACAAAGAAGTCAACTTCACCTGTATAAGCATCCACCATGACTTTTACTGAATTTCTAATGTAGTTATGCTCTCCGTCATAAGCTTCAGAGTATGGATAGTTTCCTTCTCGTAAGTAAGCATCGATCATCCATGCTAAACTTCCATCTTCTCGGACGAAAATGTATGGATCTTGATCATACGTTAAAAATGGTGCAATTCGTTCAACACGATCCATAATGTTACGAGTGGCTAACAATTGGCTTTCTTCATTCAATTGATCTGACACTAACATTCTAAATGACCCTTCATCTAAAGCGAATAGTATACGATTAACACCACTTAATGATACACCTGAGTCAGCACTAAAACGATATGACATATTTTCATCACCAGTTGGGTAATCAAATTCATCTACTTCAGTATTAACGATCACGTTGTTTGAATGCTCTTCACCGAAATAGATTTGAGGTCGTGTTACTTCAATGTCACCTTCAGGCGGTAAGTCTTGTAAAATGTACTCAGGTTGACCTTGTTCCGTTAATTCATTGACATGACTCATCGTTACACCGTAACCGTGAGTGTAACGTAAATTCTCGTTCACCCAAGTTCGAGCTTGGTCAGGTAAGTCTGAAGTATTTAACTCTCTAGCACCGATAAACACTTGTTGGTACTCTCCATCAATGTGATAACGGTCTATATCGACATCGTTAAATTGATAATAATTTCTAAACGTTTGTAGTTGATTGTACACATCAAGGATTGGTCTTGAATCATTAATTCTGACATTGTCGATTGTCAACTGATTTCGTTCAATCATATCAGCATCTAATGATTGGTTTCCTGGGTGTTGTTCGGTAGAAATATCATCAAGGTCATAAGCTTCTAGCGTGTAATCTAAATTATGTTGTAAATAAGGTTGTTCACGATGGAATTCATTCGGTGAAACAACATAGTTTTGTACGGCAGCTGATACTAATTGACCAGCTAATGCAACAGTTACATATAGCGCGATTGGAATGGCCATCCAAATTAAGTTACCTTTAATTAATGCGACAATTAGCATGATCACCCCAATAATCGCGACACCAGCTAAAATATAAGCTTTAGGAATATTAATGACATCGTCTGTATAACTTAAACCGTGTACAACACTCGTTTGAAATACGTTAACTTGATTCGTTAATAACGTGTTATAAGGATCAAGTAGATGATTAGCAGCTAGAAATACTCCAATTAATGAAATACTAATTCCTAAATGCAGCTGAGCTAAACGACTTTCGCGATACATGTTAAAGACTGAATAAGCTAAGGCGACAATGACTGTCATAAAGATTGTTAAGCCTAACAATAAATTAACGATCAGCTCTAAGAAAGGTAGCAAGAAAATGTAAAACGAGATATCTAAATTAAAATAAGGATCGGTTTGTCCAAAAGTCTCATAGTTTAATGCTTTTAACGTTGGCTCCCACCCAATTCCTTGAACCATAGATGTACCGATCAAACCGAATACAATTGAAATACTAAATACAATAGTATAAGCTGATTTTTTATTTAGTAGTATTTTCGGTATCATAGAATGATTTAAAAAGTGTATATACGATTTGTGAATCCAATACAAAGTTATATAAGCAACAACGAAATATAGCACAAACCCAACACCACCAAGTGCCGCACGACTGAATAGGACTGTTGTAAACACTTGTTCAAATCCAAGTGAACCCATCCAAATATATTCAGTAATCCAGCTTAAGCTTAGTAGACCGATTACAATGATAGGTATGATTATAATCGCTAACCACTTAATAGGTGTAAGGAACTTCTTTAAGTTTTCTTTTTGTTTTCTGTTTAACTTCGCATGGAAGTCTTCCTCTCTCCCCATCGAATCCCCCTCTATAATTATTCCTATAAAATTATATCAAATAAGTGCTTTGGATTATAGTTAAAGACAACTATATTTTCACAATAAATTGCACATAATAAAATTGGTTCAATATAATCAGTTTTATCTATATCAATTTAGGTAAATGTTTTAGTACAATGATACGCACACTATTTTTATTAGGAGCATAAGAAATATGGTTGAAGCCAAAAAGCTGTTAAACGAGTTGGAATATAAACACATATCTCAAACTGTTGATCATATCAATGTGGTTAATATTGTTGATGATTCACGTAAGGTGAAAGAGGGATCACTTTTCGTTGCTGTAAAAGGTTATGCTATTGATGGTCATGAATTTATTGAGGAAGCGATTCACAAAAGGGCGATCGCAGTAGTTGGTGAGGAAGACTTTGATCACCTCTCTGTCCCATATATAAAAGTTGAGAATAGTCGCAAAGCGTTAGGAGAGCTGGCTAAGCAATTCTATGACAATCCATTAAAAGGGAAAACTGTAATAGGCGTTACAGGAACTAATGGTAAAACGACAACAAGTCACTTAATTCATTATTTACTAGAACAAAGTAATATGAATACTTCCCTGATCGGTACAGCAAATTGTATTATAAATTCCAATGTATATGAAAATGCTCAAACAACTCCGAGTGTTTTAGAGTTGTATAAACACTTCTATAATAGTAAAGATGATGTCATCGTAATCGAAGTTTCATCTCATGGTTTGGCACAACACCGTTTAGCGGGTGTGGAGTTTGATTATGCGGTATTTACAAATTTAACGTATGAACATTTAGATTATCATGAAAGTATGGAAGACTATTATCAAGTAAAGAAAAAGTTATTTAACCAACTCAAGTCTCGTGGTCAAGCAGTAGTTAATGTTGATAATGAATGGGGAGCACGGTTGTGCCGAGAATTAAATGCAAATGGTTTAAACTGTACAGGTGTTGGGAAACAGTTAAGTTCAAATGTTGTGATGAAAGACTTAGTGAGCGTTGGTGAACCTAGTGTAACCGTGCATTATAAACATAAGTCTTATCAATTAAATTGGCAGATGCTTGGTATACATAACTTATATAACCTCGCTCTAGCCTATACGACAGTAAATCTCATTGTAAAATCTCCAGTACAGTTAAAAGAAATCGTGTCTAAATTCCCTGGGGTCCCGGTAGATTTGAACAGTCTAAGTTACCGACAGGGTCAAAAGTTGTTGTCGATTATGCACACACACCAGATGCGGTAAAAGAAGTCCTACTAACAATCAATGAAGCTAAACCGAATAAACTAATCCACGTACTTGCTTTTAAAGCGAACCGTGATGAGAGTAAAAGAAAAGATATGGTTAAATATTCATTAGAGCAAAGTGACTTAACGATATTGACTACAGGTGATTTAGATGATTTAACAGAAAATGAAATGAATAAAGAGCTTCACAAGTATCAAACTGAGTTTGGTTCAGATCAAATTAAAGTATTAACTGAGCGGGTTTGTGCAATTAAAGAAGCGGTTTTGGAAGCAGAAGAAGGGGACTGGGTCGTCATTACAGGCCAAGGCCATAAAATTTATCAACAATCCAATGAACTTAATACGAAAACAGACCAAGAAACAATTGATTATTTAAACAAGCTATTATCAGTAGAACAGTCTTATTAGTATTAAATATCTAATAAGGCTGTTTTCTTTTGGGAAACTAACAAAATTTTGAATATTTTTATATTCAGCATTTGAGTATTAATGGTATAATATCCCATGTAAGTGGGGGTGACTGGTATGAGAAAAGTTATAATTTCTGGTCTCGTTTTAGTAATTATAACTACCTTGTTAATCATTATTTTTCAAGGTGGACCTAATTCTGAAGAGGTTGAAGATGCAGATATACATAACGAAGATGAAGGTACAAGTGATGAGGACGAAGAAAGCGAATTAGTCGACTTTGAGTATGACCCATCAGATTTTATGATCAGAGCTTATCGCCCATTGATGAGAAGTGATTCATTCGAGGAAGAGGGGGAAGGCTGTTATGAAATTGATGAAGTTATTGAGCGAGGAAATTGTTTTTTAGAGGTGATTAACGACCATTTAACTTTTGAATTAAACTACGATCAAACACAATTTTATTTTCCAATCCAACAAGAACGTGATGATTGGGAAGATGTTTTTTATTTCGAAGTTGGTGATGAAGGAGACTTGGTCGATATAGAGCTTTTAAATTATGCTGAAGAATATGAGGATGAGTTTGCGGGGCCGCAAGGTGATTTAGAGAGAGGGAAAGAAACGTTAATGGCGTATTGGTATGTATTCTCTTCGGTCATCCCAAATGAATATAGGCCTACTTTAGAACGTGTATACTGGTTAGATGCACAAGAACTCCCGTTATTAGCTATCTATAGACCACCTGATGACTTTGAAATTCTTAGTTTAGTTATTTCACAATATGTCGGAGGTTATGATTCTCCTGTTAAGGTAACATTAATTCATGAATTTGGTCATTACTTAACAGTTAATAGTAGTGAACTAGATTATAGTAATGGACTTTATGAAGATGACCCTTCTTTATGCGAACAATATCTTTCTTACAATGGCTGTGCAAAAGAAGAAAGCTATATTAATCAGTTCGTTAATTTATTCTGGTCAGACCTTCTAGAGGAGCACGAAAGTATCGACTGGAGTGAGGGATCAGATGACTACCGAGATTTCTTCGAGAAGTATGAAAACCATTTTTTTAATACGTATCAAGGGACAGAACCTGAAGAAGATATTGCTGAAAGTTTTACGTTTTTCATATTCTTAGACAGTGATGAAGTTGAAGCAAGAGATCAAATGAAATATGAGAAGGTTGATTTCTTCTATCAGTTCGATGAGCTTGTTGAGTTAAGAACTGAGATTTTAGAGAACTTTTATAACCTATCATTAGAAGATGGGAATAGGTATTAGATTAAACAAACAAAAAACATCCAAACCATCGAATGGTTTGGATGTTTTCGTTGTAAGTCTTATCTTGAGTACCACTCAACGATAAGAGCTTCATTAATTTCTGAAGAAAGCTCAGAACGTTCTGGGTAGCGGTTATAAGTAGCTTCTTTCTTATCCGCATCTAACGTAATATATTCAGGTACGAAGTTATTAACTTCTAGTGCTTCGTTGATGATGTCTAGGTTTTGTGATTTTTCACGAACACCAATTACAGTACCTGGCTTCACACGGTAAGATGGGATGTCTACACGACTACCATCTAAAGTGATGTGACCATGTGTTACAAGCTGACGAGCTTGACGACGAGTACGAGCTAAACCTGAACGGTATACTAGGTTGTCTAAACGAGATTCTAAAATAATCATGAAGTTTTCACCATGTACACCGCGCATTTTTGCTGCATCGTCAAAAATACGACGGAATTGACGTTCAGTTAAACCGAACATATAACGAAGTTTTTGTTTTTCTTGTAACTGAAGGCCATATTCAGTTAATTTTTTACGCTGAGTAGGACCATGTTGGCCTGGAGCGTAAGGGCGCTTTTCTAATTCTTTACCTGTACCTGAAAGAGAAATGCCGTAACGGCGAGATTTCTTCCAAAGAGAGCCTGTGAAACGTGCCACGAGCGTCTCCTCCTTTTTTATTTTATTTGCATAAAATAAAAACAGTATACCGTGTCCCGGACTATGCGCATTTTGCTTTCATGTACCTTCGCTCCAGCAGCAGAGAGTTACGCGATACACCTCATTTCCTAGAGGTACAAAATGCAAACATAGCAAGTCCACCGAGGCTGCCTTTTATTTTACACAAAAGATATTATATGATGTATTAAGTTTATAGTCAAGGATTTAACTATAAAACTAATAATTATATGTGTTTCGTTAATGTTTCAACAAAGTTCTCTAAATACTCTTGATCGACTTCATCAAAGCGATTTTTAATCGGGGCATCGATATCTAGCACCCCAAAAATCTCATCGTCTTTAATAATAGGCACAACAATTTCTGATTGGCTTTGTGCATCACAAGCAATGTGTCCAGGGAATTCATGTACATCAGGCACTAGTTGAGTAGCTCGTTCTGCTGTAGCTGTACCGCAAACGCCTCGCCCATTAGGGATCTTGACACAAGCTGGAAGTCCTTGGAATGGACCTAATACAAGCTCTCCGTTTTCCATCGTGTAAAAGCCAACCCAATTAACATCGTTTAGAAATTGATTTAATAGTGCACTCGCATTAGCTAAATTGGCGGTTACACTATCTTCACCTTCTAACAGAGCGTTTAATTGATTAATAAGTTGGTTGTAATTTTCTTCTCTCGTTCCGTTGTAATGTTGTACTTCAAACATAGAAAAATCTCCTTTATTGTTTAATTTTTAAAAGGTTTTTTGCTAAAATCGTCGAATAATAGGTTATAAGAGGTGATTGCATGTCAGAACTAACTAGTAAAGAAAAAATCATGCAAGCAGCTAGTCAGCTGTTTTATTATAATGGTTTCAAAGGAACATCGACACGTGCTATTACCGAACAAGCTAATGTCAATGTATCTTTGATCAGTTATTACTTTAAAAATAAACAAGGTTTACTGGAACAAATGACTGTTGATTATTATGAAAATTATTTAGCAATGCTTGATCATTTGATAGAACATCAATCAATTGATACACCAGAAAATTTATATCAAGTAATTGAGGAAATTATACATTATAAGGAACGCCATTTTCAATTCACTTGTTTCATTCAACGTGAATTATCTTTGGATAACATATTTATTAGAGAACTATTTTCGACTTATGTTGCAAAAGAAACATATTTTTTAAAGATGATTGCTGAACAAATAACAAAACACTATAATTTTAATGCAATGAAGAAAGAAGCTTTTTACATACAATTTAAAAGCCTGATTAATGCACCATTTACATTCGGAAATGAGTGGAAGAAAGACTATGATTGGGATGATAGTCGTCCTGTTTTTGTGAATACTTACATTGAAGTATTGAAAAAATGGTTTATTTAGTCAAATGTTTGCCGATATACTCTTTAGACATAATTTCTTAAAAATTTACAATTAATTTAGCAAATCGTGTTTTAAACATGATATTATATGGTATATAAGTATATGTTCGGAGTTGATTTGTAAGGGGGGCTTTCGATGGAGTACATCATAGGTATACTAGTAGTTGTTATTGCTTTTATATTAGTTGGCGTTATTATGAGAAGAAAAGTGTACAACAGTGTGGACAAGCTAGAGCAATGGAAAGTCCAACTGATGAGTCGCCAAGTTGCTGATGAATTAGGGAAAGTTAGACATTTAAATCTAACTGGTGAAACAGAAGAACTATTTGAGTCTTGGCGTAATGAATGGGATGAAATAAATGATTATGTATTTACTGAAGTAGAAGAGTTTTTGTTGGATGCTGAAGAAGCAGCTGAAAAATATAAGTTTGGTAAAGCATCCCGTACATTAAGAACAGTAGAACAAAAGTTATATAAAGTAGAACAGACAATTGATGACATATTTGAAGAAGTTGATCGTTTACTTCATTCAGAGCAAGACAGTCGAGAAGAAGCGGAAAAGCTCCACCCTCGTATTAGTGAAGTTCGTAAAAAAGTTCTTCAAAACGGTTATCAACTTGGTAAAGCCGAAGTTGTATTTGAAGTTGAATTAGATGATCTACAAAATGATATGAATCAGTATGAGGAATTGACCAATTCTGGCAATTATACAGAAGCGCAAGAACTTATACATAATGTGAAATCCCGTTTACACGAATTGGATCGTAAAGTTAACGTATTCCCAGATTTATATCGAATGTGTAAGCACACGTTGCCTGAAGAACTAGATCAACTACAAAACGGTGTTAAAGAAATGAAAGATGATGGGTTTAGAGTGCAACACCTTGGGGTGGAAAAAGAAATTCAAACTCATCACGAAACATTACTTGCAATAGTAGAACAGTTAAATAAAGGAATCGATGACGGTGTTGAAAACCAGATCGAACAGATTAGATCGAGAATGGTTGAAATTTATGACCAACTTGAAAAAGAAGCATTTGATAAAAACTTTGTCATGCAAAAGCAGTCGTTACTCGATGATAAAGTAGATAAAGCCAATGAATCTTTTGCAGCAACTAAAGAAAATGTAATGGCTGTAAAGGAGAACTATCACTTAAAAGATGAAAAATATGAAGAACAATATGAGCTTGAAAAAAATCTAGACCAATTAAGCAAGAAGGCAACGAGAATCAAGTCAATGATTACTCATGAAGAACAACCTTTCTCTACAATTAGACTAGACGTAGAAGAATGGCAAAATGATTTTGAAGCATGGGAAGAAAAACAATCTAAATTCGACGCTCACCTTTACAATTTAAGAAAAGACGAGTTGAATTCTAGAGAACAAATTAATGATTTAAAACAAAAAATAATTAACGTCCGTCAAAAATTGCAAAAAAGTAATTTACCTGGAATACCAAATTATATTATTGATTTAGTTAATCAAGCACGTGACCTAATTGAGCAGTCCAATGAAAAAGTGAATGAGCAACCATTAGATGTAGATGAGGTATCTAGAGTGTTAGAGGAAGCAGATAAATGTGTCGCTAGAGCAGTAGAACAAACTAATCTAATTTTGGAGCAAGCTGAATTTGCTGAACACGTCATTCAATATGCAAACCGTTATAGAAGCAGTTATCCTGTATTAGCTGCCAAGATTGCAGAAGCTGAAGACCACTTTAGAAGAAATGATTATGAAGCATCTCTAGAACAGGCTAGCCAAGCATTAGAAGAAGTGGAACCTGGTGCTCTGAAAAAGATTGAGGATCAGTTGAAGTTAACTGCATCATAAATAGGAGTGATGTAGATGGAACGAGTAATTGTCGTGTTAAGTAGTGTCTTATTTTTAGCAACGTGGGCGGTTGTTATTGTGATGTGGGTCGATGTCAACCAACCGACATATACTGCTAAAAATCATCATATTTCCGAGGAAATAACGTTAAGCTATAAAATGAGCGACAAAGCATTGGTGTTAAATGCTAATTTGAATACTCATGAACCGAGTGAGAGTAAAGAGTATGGGGCATTTAATGATACAATAAGGCATGAGTTAGAATTAATAGATGATTCATCTCTAGATCCTTGGAGAGAGTATTTCAATGATGAGGAACAAAATGTTTCAATTGATGATTTACTTCAAATATTTGAAGAAGTTGATGAAGCCGTCTCAGAATCTTAAGAGGTGGCTTCATCTTTTTACACCTACCAATTAATTGAATATTGATCCTTTATTATGGTATGATTACTCGATGGATCACTGACTAAAAGGGGTTTATCGAACCAATGATATATTTAGATAATAGTGCTACTACAAAGCCTCATGAAGATGTTCTAAAGACATTTCATACCGTGTCTTCGAAATATTTTGCAAACCCTTCATCAATTCATCGAATGGGTGGTCAAGTAGAAGACTTGTTAACAAAATCACGTCAACAAATAGCTGATTTATTAGGAATTGGATTACAAGAAGTCGTCTTCACTTCAGGGGGAACGGAAAGTAATAATTTAGCAATAAAAGGCGTAGCAGAGCAATATAATAATCGTGGTAAACACATTATTACGACTCAAATAGAACACCCTTCAGTTTTAGAAACTTGTCGCCACCTTGAGCAAACTGGCTATGAAATCACTTATTTGCCAGTAAACGACAAAGGTGAGGTGTCAGTAGATGATGTTAAAGATGCGATTCGTCCAGACACTATTTTAATTACAATTATGCATGTGAATAACGAAATAGGAAGTGTTCAACCAATAGAGAAACTAGCTGAAATGGTTGAACAATACCCTACTGTGTTATTTCACGTTGACCATGTTCAAGGTTTTGGCAAAATCACAATTCCTTATGATCATAAAGGAATTGATTTAATCACAATTTCAGGTCATAAAATTCATGGACTTAAAGGATCTGCGTGCTTA
>NZ_AKIF01000084.1 GCF_000269905.1 Alkalibacillus haloalkaliphilus C5 | reverse complement strand
CTCCCGCCTCTGAGCTAATTGTTTAGCTCAGGGACGAGAGTGTTATTCCCGCGGTTCCACCCTGATTGAAGTGCTAGATGCACGACCACTTTCAATCAATCTACTCCAGACTGCCGTTTCACTGATACCTTACTTCAGGCTCACACCATCCCTGAATCGCTTTATTAGTAGAGGGTATAGCTACTATTAATCCTTCACAGTAAATAAACCATTATGATTTTGTCTAACTTATATTAGCATACCCAAAAACGTTTCTCAACTTTCACTATGAGTTTTACGAGATTTAATACGATGTTCAATGAAAGTTAGGGTTGATTTTTGATATAATAGGTAAGGTTAGGAACAAACAATGGAGGAATCAACGTGATTGAAGATTATCAAAATTGGCGACATATATTTAAGCTTGATCCTAATAAAACAATAGATGACGAAGCTTTAGAATCATTGTGTGAATCGGATACTGATGCAGTGATGATCGGTGGGACAGATGGTGTTACATTAGACGATGTTCTAAATTTATTAGCACGTGTAAGACGTTATTCTGTTCCGTGTGTATTAGAAGTGTCTAACATTCCTTCTATTACACCTGGCTTTGATTTTTATTTCATCCCAACAGTATTAAATACGAAAGATAAGAAATGGATGATTGATTTACACATTGATGCAGTTAAAGAATATGGAGACTTAATTGAGTGGGAAGAGTTGATGATGGAAGGGTATGTTATGTTAAATCCTGAGTCGAAAGCTTTCCAATATACAAACTCAAAAGAAGTGACAATAGAAGATGTTGTCGCATATGCACAGTTAATCGAACATTTGATGCATTTACCTTTCATGTATTTAGAATATAGTGGTACATATGGAGATCTTGAGTTAGTCAAACAAGTAAGTGATGAATTAAATAACACGACATTAATTTACGGTGGCGGGATCAGGTCGAAAGAACAAGCAAGTGAAATGGCAGCTTATGCTGACATAGTCGTTGTAGGCGATGTCATATATGAAGATCTAAAAGCGGCATTAAGAACTGTTCACGCTGTCAAAAAGGTAGAAAAGTAAAAAGGTGGTATAGTCATGGGCATGACGATGAAAGAAATATTGAATTCAATGAATACCGAACAGAAAGAAGCTGTGAAGCATACAGAAGGCCCTTTGCTTGTTATGGCTGGTGCTGGTAGTGGTAAGACGCGTGTTTTAACTCATCGAATTGCATACCTTTTAGCTGAAAAAGGGGTACAACCATACAATGTTTTAGCAATTACATTTACGAATAAAGCAGCGCGGGAAATGAAAGAACGTGTTGAAAAGTTAGTGGGAGATGAAGCAAAAGACATCATCATGTCAACATTCCACTCGCTTTGTGTTCGTATTTTACGCCGTGATGGTGACCGAATTGGTATTAATCGTAACTTTGCAATTTATGATGCGACAGACCAAAAGACAGCGATTAAAGAAGCGTTAAGAATTCAAGATCTAGATCCTAAACAATTCGATCCTCGTTCGATTCAATTTGCGATTAGTTCGGCGAAAAACCAGCTCATCACACCTAAAGTAATGAAGCAACAGGCGAATAATTATCATGAGGAGAAGATTGCTTCAATTTATGATACTTATGAAACACTTTTAAGGAAAAATGGTGCTTTAGATTTTGATAGTTTAATTATGGAGACGTTTTTCTTATTTGACCGCGTACCTGAAGTGTTACGTTTTTATCAAAATCGATTCCAATACATTCACGTTGATGAGTACCAAGATACAAACAAAGCACAGTATAAACTCGTGCAAAAGTTAGCTGAACGTTTTAACAATCTATGTGTCGTTGGTGACTCAGACCAGTCAATTTATAAATGGCGTGGTGCTGACATTTATAACATTTTATCATTTGAAAATGATTACCCTGATGCTAGAACAATCCTTTTAGAGCAAAATTATCGTTCAACGAAAACGATTCTGCAAGCAGCAAATGATGTTATTGAAAATAATATTTCGCGTAAACCGAAAGAACTTTGGACTGACAATGAAGATGGGAGCACGATCCGTCTGTTTGAAGCGCGTGATGAACGTCAAGAAGCGCGTTATGTTATCGATCAAATTCAAGAAGTTGTTAATGAAGGTGAATATAGTTACGAAGATATTGCTATTCTTTACCGTACGAATGCTCAGTCTCGTGCGATGGAGGACGTTTTCGTTAAATCTAGTGTTCCATATCAAATTATTGGCGGCACTAAGTTCTATGACCGTAAAGAAATTAAAGACTTGTTAGCCTATTTAAGATTAATCGCAAACCCTAATGATGACATTAGTTTTATGCGAGTGGTCAATGTTCCGAAGCGTGGAATTGGTAAAACGTCAATTGAGAAGTTGCAATTACACGCTGAAATGCATGATTTATCACTATTTGAGGCGATTCAAGACATTGCATTAATCGGAGTTAGTAAAAAAGCGGCCCAGCAATTGCAGACTTTTAGGCACATGATTGAAAACTTTCAAAAACAGCAAGAGTTTTTAAGTGTGACAGATTTAGTTGACGAAGTGTTAGAGAAGTCTGGTTATGAAGAGATGTTAAGACAAGACAAGTCGTTAGAATCACAAGGACGTCTGGAAAACTTAGAAGAGTTCAAAACGGTAACGAAACAGTTTGAAGAAGCAAGCGAAGACACGAGCTTAATTGCCTTTTTAACTGATTTAGCGTTAGTGTCCGATTTAGATGATACAGATGATGAATCGACAGATAAAGTGACGCTAATGACACTACACGCAGCAAAAGGGTTAGAGTTTCCTATCGTCTTTTTAATTGGATTAGAAGAGAATATTTTTCCACATAGCCGTTCACTTTTTGACGAAGAAGAAATGGAAGAAGAACGACGCTTGGCGTATGTAGGTATTACACGTGCTGAAAGACAGCTATATTTAACATACGCTTCAATGCGTACAATCTTTGGTCGCACGCAATTTCATGAGAAGAGTCGTTTTATCGATGAAGTACCAAGTGATCTATTACAGCGAGAAGGCGACTTTTCACAAGGGATGTCATCGAATGAGTCATTTGAAGAAGCCATTAGTCAATTGGAGTCGCTATCACAAACGCAAACGGCTCAACCTAAGCGTAAAGCGACTACGATTAAGCAAAAGCCTTCATCACCACAACTTTTCCAAATCGGTGACAAAGTCAAGCATAAAAAGTGGGGCGAAGGAACGATTGTAAAAGTTGAAGGTAGCGGTGATGACATGGAAGTTGATATTGCATTTCCATCACCTGTAGGTATTAAGCGTTTATTAGCACAATTTGCCCCTGTTGAAAAAATATAAGAGGAGTGGCGTTTCTATGAATCGTGACGAAGTAAGACAATCAATAGAAGCCTTGAAAGAAGAAATCAATCAATACAACTATGAGTATCACGTTTTAGATGAGCCGACTGTCTCTGATGCTTACTATGACCAACAATTACACAAGCTTTTAGTACTAGAAGAAGAACATCCAGAATTTCTAACGAGCGATTCTCCAACTCAACGTGTTGGTGGTAAGCCACTTGACCAGTTTCATAAAGTGGATCACCGCGTCCCGATGTTAAGTTTAGGTAATGCTTTTAATGAACAAGACTTAAGAGATTTTGACAGACGGATTAAAGAGCGTGTTGGGAATAATGTTCGTTACGTTTGTGAGTTAAAAATTGACGGTCTAGCTGTCTCTCTTCGTTATGAAAACGGTCAATTCGTCCAAGGTGCAACGCGAGGAGATGGTAAAACAGGTGAAGATATTACACAAAATTTAAGAACGATTAAAAGTATCCCTTTGAAAATTCGTGAAGAAGAAACGATTGAAGTGCGAGGCGAAGCTTTTATGCCTCAAAGGTCGTTTCTAAAAATGAATGAACAGCGTCAACAGGCGGGGGAAGAGCCGTTTGCCAACCCACGTAACGCTGCAGCAGGTTCATTACGCCAATTAGATCCGAAAATAGCAGCAAACCGTAATTTAGATATTTTCTTATATAGTGTTGGTGAATGGGAAGCGGCAACGACAACTTCTCATAGTGAACAACTTCAATATATGAAGCAGTTAGGGTTTAAAACGAATCAAGAGACGAAAGTTTTTCATACAATCGAAGACGTTATTCAATATACAGAAGACTGGACAATTAAACGAAGCGAATTAGATTATGAGATCGATGGAATCGTTATTAAAGTCGATTCAATCGATTTACAGCAAGAACTAGGGTTCACAGCCAAAAGTCCACGTTGGGCGATTGCATATAAGTTTCCAGCAGAAGAAGCGGTTACGAAATTGTATGATATTGAATTAAGTATAGGGCGTACTGGGGCGGTTACGCCAACAGCTATTTTAGAACCTGTGCAAGTGGCTGGTACAACAGTTCAACGTGCCTCTTTACACAATGAAGACTTAATTATTGAGAAAGATATTCGAATCAATGATACAGTTGTCATTAAAAAAGCTGGTGACATTATCCCTGAAGTCGTTCGTGTCGTAACAGATGAACGCACAGGGGGTGAACAACCATTTAGAATGCCAAAGGCTTGTCCTGAGTGTAATGAGCCAATTGAAAAAGTTGACGGTGAAGTAGCGTATCGCTGCGTTAACCCGAATTGCCCAGCTCAATTAAAAGAAGCGTTAATCCACTTTGTTTCGCGTAATGCGATGAACATTGACGGTTTAGGTGAGAAAGTCATTGAGCAGTTGTTTGATCATGAGTTAATAAAAACAATCGCTGACCTTTATAAGCTTACGCCGGATGACTTACTTCCGCTTGAAAGAATGGGACAAAAATCAGTCGATAACTTATTGAATGCGATTGAAACATCGAAGGAAAACTCATTAGAGCGATTGTTATTCGGCTTAGGTATTCGTTTTGTCGGAAGTAAAGCAGCAGACACTCTAGCGTCTCATTTTAAGACGATGGATCAATTAATGGAAGCTTCCAAAGAAGAAGTCGAGGCTGTACCTGAAATTGGTGATAAAATGGCTCAATCCATTGTTGCTTATTTTCAACAGGAACAAGTTGAACAACTAATCAAAGAGCTGAAACAATTAGGATTGAATATGGAGTACTTAGGTGAAGTACTAGAAGTTGATGAAGGATCTATTTTTTATGATAAAACGATCGTATTAACAGGTAAGTTTGATGAAATGTCACGTAATGAAGCGAAGGCGAAAATTGAAACACTCGGTGGAAAAGTGACCGGTAGTGTTAGTCAAAAGACTGACTTACTAATAGCTGGTGAGGATGCTGGCTCTAAATTAGATAAAGCTAAAGACTTGAATGTAGAAATATGGGATGAAGCTCAAATGATTCAATCGTTTGAGTCTTAGGGAGTGGAAATGATGAAAAAATTGCTAGGCTTATCGGTCTTCTTCTTAATCACGTTAACGGCTTGTGCGCCAACGTTTGATACTGATGAAGAAATTGTGCAAGATACAGATGAAGAACAACAGCCAGAAGAAGAGCAACGTTTTATTGTGTCTCCAGAAAGTTTGGATACGAACGACTACCGTATGATTTTACCTTATCAAACGGGTGCTGCACGAGGTACTATTACTAATCAAGTGGCCAACCGCTATGATATTGATGAATTTGAACAAGGATTAACGCGATTAGCAAAAGGCGTTTTTGACCCAGAAGAGTATTTATTCCAAGAAGGGCAACATCTTGACCGAAGTAACGTCTTTAGTATTATTGATGATTTAAATCCACCTCGTCCAACAGACTTAGAAGAAGACCTCGAGGATGCGGTTGATGAAGATTTAGAAGATGAAGTTGAGCAGCTTGAAGATGAGTTAGAAGAGTACCAAGAAGATAATCCACGCGTATTCTCTCATATTCTTGAACAAAACTTTTTAGTTCGTGAAGGAGAGGACCGTGTAGAATTAGGTGGCGCTGCAATCGGAATTGCTCTAAAGTCAGAGTATGCATTCAGTGTCAACTACGGCCCAACACATGAAGTGCCAATTGAGATGAATGAAATGCTTAGTGTCGGTGAAGAAGTTGCAGCAGAAATATTAGTTCATTTAGATGAATTAGGTTTAGAAGAGTTTGATGATACACCAATCTTAATTGCTCTTTACCGAGAAAATGATCGTAATGCAATCGTTCCTGGAAACTTTGTTCAACAAACCGTTGTTAATTTAAACAATTTAACGATTGATGAAGACGAAGGGCTAAACCCTGGAGCATTAGAGTGGGAAGGGCTGAATGAAAATAATGTGCTATTTCCATCTAATGAAGCAGAGGAAGACTACTATGAAGACTCAGAAATGATGGCTGACTTCAGACGTGGTGTAGCTGACTTCTTCCCAAATTATATTGGTGTAGTGGGTAGAGGTTTTTATAAGGATGACGAGCTACGCACTCTAAATGTAGAGATCCCAATTGAATTTAACGGCAAACATGAAATTGTCGGTTTCACACAACATATTAGTTCATTAATGGTTGAACATTTCCCTCCATTTTTTGATGTTGAAGTGAAAATTGAGTCTCCTTCACAAGTTGAAGCGGTACTATTTAGACGAGCTGGAGAAGAAGAAGTGACTCATCATATTTTTCAATAAAAGGTTTTAACGTGCTGTATGAAAAGGAATGCAGCACGTTTTTTGTTGGATAATACAGGATTTATATTTGATTAGGTTCGCATGTTCGTTTAAAATGTATTATGGAAGCGCTATTACTAGCGTAAAATCGTAAAGAGGAGGCTTTATCATGGTACAACCGTATCGTCATGAACCATTTACAGATTTCACAGTAGAAGAAAACGCTAAAGAATTAGAAGCAGCACTACGTCAAGTTGAACAAGAACTTGGACAAGACTACCCGTTGATTATCGGTGGGGAACGTATTTATACAAATGACAAAATCACTTCAATTAACCCGAACAACAAAAATGAAGTAGTTGGTACTGTTTCTAAAGCAAATAAAGAGTTAGCAGAAAAAGCAATGAAGACAGCTGACGAAACATTTGAATGGTGGCGCAAATCAACACCAGAAATGCGCGCAGACATTCTATTCCGTGCTGCTGCCATTGTTCGCCGTCGTAAGCATGAGTTTAACGCTTGGGCGATTAAAGAATCAGGTAAGGCATGGAAAGAAGCTGACGGTGATGTTGCAGAAGGGATTGACTTCCTTGAGTACTATGGACGTCAAATGTTAGAAATTGCTGAAGGAAAAGAAATTAATAGCCGTCCGATTGAAAATAACCGCTTTAGCTATATTCCATTAGGTGTTGGACTTGTTATTTCACCATGGAACTTACTATTCGCAATTATGTGTGGTACAGCCGTATCGCCAATGGTAACGGGTAACACAGTCTTATTAAAGCCTGCATCTAACTCTCCAGTTATTGCTTATAAGTTTATGGAAGTGATGGAAGAAGCGGGTATGCCATCAGGTGTTATTAACTACATTCCTGGTAGCGGAAGCGAAGTTGGTGACTACTTAGTAGAACACCCAAGAACTCGTTTTGTAAGCTTCACAGGTTCACGCGACGTAGGTGTTAACATTTTTGAAAAAGCAGCTAAAGTACAAGAAGGCCAAAAGTGGTTAAAGCGTGTTGTAGCTGAAATGGGTGGTAAAGATACAATCGTTGTCGATAACGAAGCTGATTTAGAGTTAGCTTCTCAAGCAATCGTTCAATCTGCCTTTGACTTCTCAGGTCAGAAATGTTCTTCTGGTTCACGTGCTGTTGTTCACCAAGACGTTTACGAGGAAGTGCTTGACCGTGTTGTTGAAATTACAAAAGGTCTTGATATTGGTGACACGTCTAAGAAGAACTATTACATGGGCGCAGTAATCGACCAGAGCGCTTATGACAAGATTATGAGCTACATGGATGTTGGTAAAGAAGAAGGTCGCTTAATGATTGGTGGCGATGGTGATGACACAAATGGATACTACATTAACCCAACTGTCTTTGCTGACTTAGATCCAAATTCTCGTATGCAACAAGAAGAGATCTTCGGCCCAGTCGTTGGTTTCACTAAGGCAAAAGACTTCAATGAAGCAATCGATATTGCAAACAATACAGATTACGGTCTAACAGGAGCGGTGATCTCAAACAACCGTAACCATTTAGAAATTGCTCGTGAAGACTTCCACGTTGGTAACTTATACTTCAACCGTGGTTGTACAGCAGCAATCGTAGGTTACCACCCATTCGGTGGATTCGACATGTCTGGTACTGACTCAAAAGCAGGCGGACCTGACTACCTTTACAACTTCTTACAAGGTAAGACAGTATCTGAAATGCTATAATATGACAAACTCCCCTCAAATTGAGGGGATTTTTTGTGTATTAAGGGATTTTGTTCGGCATTTAGGAGCTTTCATCTGACACTAAAGTGTGTTGTCCGACAGTAAGTGCTCGCCGTCCGACGCTAAAGCATGATTGTCCCACATTAAATGACCGTCCATCCGACAATACCCCTTCTAACCAAGCTCCGGAGCAACTAATTCACTTACTTTTTCAGCACTTTTATATGATGTGAAAATAAATGTCCACGGCATTGAAGTATGAGCATCAAGAGTGACAGGAAGTGAAAATTGATCTTTTGCTACACCTACATATTCCACAACAGTTTCATTGAATAAAACCTCTTCACCACTTAAGTTGTGAACGATCGCCGTTACGAGTAAATCACCACGGTGATTGACAGCCTGCCATAAGTATGTAAAAACAACTTTTCGACTATGATCAATAGAAAGGTTTTTAAAAATTTCCTCAATATAGTTTCGATCTTTTTCAGCTAAGTTGTTTTCCCAATTGTGTTCATATATCAATTTTTGCATCACTTCCACTCCTCTTATATCATTGTACGAGTAAAATAGTAGTCTGTCACTGAATAACAAAGCGACTCGCGTTATAATAGATGTGGAGGTGTGCATCATTGTCTTTATACGAGATATTAGTATTCATTCATATCATTTCAGCCATTATAGGATTGGGGCCAGGTTTTATTTTAACTCGTGTCACGAAGTCTGTGACGAACTTAACTGAATTACGACATGGCTATAAAGTAAAACGGCAATTACATTACTTTGTCATGGCCGGTGGTACGTTACTATTAATTACAGGGCTATGGATGGGCTTTATTAACCCAGCTTTATTTGAACAAGGTTGGTACATAATCAGTTTAGTCTTATTTTTATTTGCTTTAGCAATGGGACCAACAGTACTGAAACGTAATTCAAAACCGATTAAAACGTTGTTAAACGAACTGACTGGTGAGGAAATACCAAAAGAGTATTATCCATTAGCACAAAGACTTTATCGGATCGAATACATGGAAAATACGATTTTTATCATCATTATTATTTTAATGATTACGAAGCCATTTTAAGAAAGGAGCGACAACATGAGTTATGTAATCGTCGGCGGAGGCATATTAGGAGCATCAACGGCTTATCACTTAGCGAAAAAAGGTGAATTAGTAACGCTAATTGACCGAAATGATCAAGGGCAAGCAACTGATGCAGCTGCAGGAATCGTCTGTCCTTGGTTGTCACAGAGAAGAAATAAAGCATGGTATCAATTAGTGAAAAATGGAGCGCGTTATTATCCAGAATTAGTCGAAGCGTTAGAAAACGATGGCGAGTCAAATACAGGGTATAAACGTGTCGGCACAATTAGTTTACATACGGATCAGGACAAGTTAGAAAAAATGGTGGAGCGTGCTGAAAAACGCCGTGAAGATGCACCTGAGATTGGCGAAATCAAGCTACTTCGACCTGAAGAAACGAAAGCGATGTTCCCACCACTTTCAGAAGAGTACGGATCAGTATATGTGAGTGGCGGGGCTCGAGTAGATGGACGAGCTGTGCGTGATGCATTAATTTCAGCAGCTAAAAAGTATGGCGCAACTGTCATTGAAGGTGATGCTCAATTAGTAGCAAAAGATGGACGTGTAACTGGTGTAAAGGTTCTAGACAACTATATTGAAGCAACACAAGTCATTGACACAGCAGGTGCGTGGTCAAAGCAATTAGTCGAACCGATCGGCGTTGACTATGAAGTATCAACACAGCGAGCGCAAATTATTCATTTAGATTTGATGGGGGAAGATACAGCAGGTTGGCCTGTTGTTATGCCGCCAAGCAATGCTTATCTATTAACATTTTCAGGTGGTCGTGTTGTTGTAGGTGCGACTCGTACAGATTATGCCGGTTTTGACTACCGTGCAACAGCTGGTGGTGTGCGCGAAATTTTAGATAAAGCGTTAACCGTAGCACCAGGCTTAGATGATGCATCGATTTTAGAGACACGTGTCGGATTCAGACCATATACACCAGGGTTCTTGCCGATTATTGGGCCAATGCCTAATTATGAAGGATTATTAGTAGCAAACGGCTTAGGCGCAACAGGATTAACAGCTGGTCCATACTTAGGTTCAGTGTTGGCCGATTTAGCTACTGGTGAAGAGGTTGAATTAGATTTAAGTCAATATGATGTGAATGAGGCTATAAAATAGTAGTGGAGGATCGCCGGGTGGATGGAATCCGGCGATTTTTTCGATATTCCGGCGAAAATTAAAATAATCTGGCGAAAAATTTATTTTTCCGGCGAACGGCAGTAACATTCCGGCGAAAAGACCTCATAATCCGGCGAACGCCGAATTACGTATCTCGAACGACATCTCGATAAGTATAAAAATCTCCTTCTACCACTTCATCACCTAGCTTAACTGGAAGCGACTCTTTAAACAGAGGACCATCGACAACAAAGGTGTGAAATTCACCATTTTCCCCGCAGACGTCTACTGCATCAGGTAATGCATTTATAGTTTCACAATCTAGAAACGCACCTAAAAACTTAGCTGGAACACGCGACGGATCAATGGTCGTGATCAATGTCTCATAACCTAACTGCAAAAATTCGTCGATTAAATCATGAGTCGGCTCTTGCCATAACGGAAAAATAGCTTCTAAGTCCGTACCTTCTAACTGTTGCTCTCGAAAAGCTTTCACATCAGCTAAATTGATATCACCATATACAATGTGGGTAATCCCATCTGCTTCGGCTTCGTTGAACGCATTAACCATCGCTTCGTTGTACTGTTCATTAGATGGTGATTCAGGTAAATAGATTTTCTGTAGCGGAATATTCAAAGCTTCCGCCTGCCTTTCTAAAAGTTCCTCACGATTGCCGTGCACACTTGTACGGTTGTATTCTTCGTTAACTGTCGTTATGAGACGATCAACAAAAACATCATCTCGCTGCAAAATCCGGTGCAGAGCTAACATGGAATCCTTACCACCACTATGGGATACTGCTACACGTTTCATTTTCATACCTCCTAGCTAACTATAATACTATCATTTCAGTTAAATAATAGTAAATTATGTTAAAATAGTACTATAATTTTGAAAAGATTTAGATAAAGGTAGGGGAGAGGTGTGTCTTATAAAAGATTACTGAAACTAACCGTTTTAAGTTTCATAGCATTTGTTTTAATCGGTTGTGATGAAGAATTAACTGTCGATGATGTTGAAATACCTGAAAAGAGTGAAGCCTTCTTTTGGGAAGCTGAGCACAATGATAAGACGATTTATTTTTTAGGGACAGTGCATGCAGGTCATGAAGAAATGTATCCGATGAGAGATGAAATAGAAAATGCTATGGATGAAACAGAGCTTCTTCTGACAGAAGTCGACATGAGTAGTGCGGAAGCTAGAGAAGAACTGAACGAAATCAGTAGGTCGTATATGTATTTGCCTAGTGGTGAAAAGTTAGAGGATTATATACCAGATGAACATATGGAAGAATTTAAAACGCTAGCTGAACATCCAAATATGAATTATGATGTTCTAAATTCATTAAAACCATGGGCTTTCCTTGAATTTTATAGTCAACAATTAATCAGAGAAACGGACTATAGTTTTAATAATGGGGTTGAATATTATTTATATGACCGCATGCTAGATGATACTGATTTGTTACCTCTAGAAGATTATGAAGTTGTTATAAAGAATGCACATGATCAATCGATGGAATACCAAGAATATTTGATGGAGGATGCCCTAAACATGACAGAAGAAGGGTATTTTGAGTCTATTGAAAATTCTGTTGTTGCTTGGAGAACTGGGGAAGAATCACTAAGAGGGGAGGAGCTCTTAACAAGGGAGTCTCTAGAAGATTCAGACCACCCTGAGCTAGAAGAGCAATACTTCGAAGAAATGTTGTTCAATAGAGATGAACAAATGGCAGAACGTGTTGATGAAATTGTTCATAATCATGATGCTGATACAATTATGGTCGCACCAGGTTTTGCCCACTTCTTCGGACCTGGTAACATACTCGAGCTACTTGAGGAAAAAGGATATGATATTGAACGTAAGTAAACTTTTGAAAGGTGCGATACAGCTTTGAGACATACTTATTCTAGTTTTCTAGAAAGATTAATTGCTCGTATTTTAGATTTTAATATATTAACGTTATCAATTGCGCTTATATTTTTCATAGTAACGGGTAACTTCTCGATCGATTGGAGAAATGGGATTACTTGGGATGTTATTTACATATTGTATTTAGTCATTACACTTGTCCTTTGGTCTGGATATGTAATTGGAAAACGAATATGTAAAATAAAGATGAAAAGAACAGGTGGTGATGACGTAACGTTAACTAACACCTTGTTACGAGAAGTGGTC
>NZ_AKIF01000083.1 GCF_000269905.1 Alkalibacillus haloalkaliphilus C5 | reverse complement strand
GGAAAAAGGGGTTTGAATTATGTTCATAATAAATGTAGAAGGTGCCATTCATAGTGATGGAAAATGGCTATTAATACGAAGAAGCGAAAAAGAAGAGCACGCTGGTGGGTTACTTTCACTAGTTGGTGGAAAGTGTGAAATCGAAGGAAACTCAAGAGATATTTTAGAAAGAACTTTACATAGAGAAATACTAGAAGAAGTAGGCATTGAAGTAGAGGTTTCTAAGTATGTGAATAGCTCTTCATTCGTCACTGATAAGGGTTTAAATGTGATCGACCTTGTATTCCTTTGCGAGCACAAATCAGGAGAGGCTTATGCTAAGAGTAGTGATGAAGTTGATGAGGTGATCTGGATGACAATTTCTGAAATTTTATCCCGTTCCGATGCGCCAGGCTATCTAAAAGATAATGTAGAACTTGCGGATATAAAATTAGAGCAATAGATTAAGAGATTTATGTGTGAGTTAGGAGATTTAATATGGATGCGGTTAATTTATTATTTAACATTTTACATTAAAACAACTTAATAGCAAACTACTTTGGTTTAGTCTATTGGTTTGTACTTTAATAACTATATTGATTCCAAGTCGATTTATTAGTGATGGCATGGGGAAATATACGTATGGCTATCCTTTTACGAATGTAACAACATATCAAAGAGAACCTACTAGCAATTGGTTGGAACCAACTTCTTCACTGGAAATGATGGTTTATAAATTAATCCACTTAGTATTGTATTGAATGTAATCGTCATTTATTTTGTTATTACCTTTATTTTTAAGAAAATATATCTATGAAATCATACTTCTTAACATACGATTGCGATTGTTTAATAAGGAGGGAGGCTTTCTATTGAGAAATGGTAATGATAAAGGTTTGGTTTATTGGAAGTTAAATTATAGGGCAAAGTTCATTAGAACATTATGGATCAGCCTTTTTATAATTCCGACAATCATCATGATGATGATTGCAGACATATCTATTCAAATGATTATTATGGCAAGTGTACTTATGTTTGTTACTTCTGTTGCACAATTGATTTATACATATGTGAAATGGAAGGATGAATCCAAATGTGGGGAATCGGAATGAAAGCTATTTATTAACAAGGTAGGTTGTTAAAGAGAGCTATAATTAATGTCACAACTTTAATTAGGGAGAACACAATGGATACAACAGAACAAAATAGTCATGCATGGGATCAAAAGGTTGAAGAAGGATCTAGGTACACTCAAGCTGTAAGTAGTGAAGTTATTGAAAAAAGCAAATCTGGTGAATGGCAAATTACTGTCACAACTGAAAAGTCAGTTCCTAGAGATTGGTTTCCTAAATCCTTAGGTGGATTAAAGATCCTTTGCTTAGCTTCAGGTGGAGGTCAACAAGCACCAGTCTAGCAGCGGCAGGAGCAGATGTAACAGTGACTGATATATCTAAAAAGCAATTGGAACAAGATGAGAAGGTAGCTAAACGAGATGACTTAACTTTAAAAACGATTCAAGGTGATATGTCAGACCTTAGTGACTTTGATGATGAGTATTTTGATATTGTCGTCAATCCTGTTTCTAATTTGTTTGTAAAAGATGTTCAGCCTGTATGGAATGAGGTTTCAAGAGTGTTGAAAAATCAAGGCGTTTTAATTGCTGGATTTACTAACCCTTTATTATGGATATTTGATGATGATCAAGAAAGAAAAGGTATTCTTGATGTTAAACACTCAATTCCTTCATCAACATTGGATTATTTACCAGAGGATAAAGTAGATGATTATATCAATTCAGGTCAAACAGTAGAATACGCTCACACCCTCGAAGACCAAATTCAAGGTCAAATTGATGCAGGATTTGTTATTACAGGATTTTATGAGGATGATTTTGGCGGAACGAGAATTTTAGACAGGCACATAAAAACTTTTATGGCTACAAGGGCTTTAAAACTAAATGTAGTTTAAGTTGAACTGGGCGATCAACAATTGGTGGAGAGAGGAGCAAGAAAATGAACATCGAACAAAAACTTTATCAAACAGCAATAGACTTGATAGAAAAAAGATATCCTTCTGGTTGGGGTGGAGCCGCAGCCATGTATACCGAGGATGGTCAAATCTTAACAAGTGTATCACCTGACGTGATCAACGCTTCAACTGAATTATGTATTGAAACTGGAGCAATCCTTGAAGCGCATAAACTTAATACGGCGGTCACGCATACAATTTGTGTTGCAAGAGAAGATGAAAATGCTGATTTTACAGTATTAACCCCCTGTGGAGTATGTCAAGAAAGGCTTTTTTACTGGGGAGAAAATGTTAAAGCAGCTGTAACCAATGATGAAGGAAAGTTGCTTTATAAAACATTAAAAGAAATCCAGCCGTATCATTGGTATAAGGCTTATAAAGAGTAATTTTATATATTCAAAACGGACGATTATTCAAGGATGATATTCGAGGCATACTGAAATTAAGTAGTTTAACTGATTAAGGGGAAGTAAATTAATGAAAAAATTTTACGTCGCATCAAGTTTTAAAAATAAAGATACAGTACGTAGGGTTAGTAATGAGTTGAAAAACAACGGTTTTATTCCAACATATGATTGGACACAAAATGAAAGAGCTACCACAACTCATGATCTAATAGTTATAGGACAAGAAGAAAAAAATGCTGTAATGGAAGCAGATTTCATTATTGTCTTACTACCAGGAGGGAAAGGTAGTCACATAGAGTTTGGTATAGCACTTGGACAAGGAAAGAGAATTTATCTATACTCATCCAATAATGAAGTAAATGACCTTGAAACTGCGAGTACGTTTTATCATTTATCTGAAGTAGAGAAATGTATTGGATCTATTGAAGATTTAATAAAGACTGTAACAAATAGCCAAACGAATAAGGCATAAAATAGAAGGAAGGTAAGCTGATGAAACAAATAATAGCTCTTGGAGGCGGTGGTTTCTCTATGGAGCCAGAAAATCCGTTGTTAGATTTATATGTACTTAATCAATCAAATAAAATAACCCCCAAGATCTGTTTCATTCCTACAGCTAGTGGAGATTCAGAAAACTACATATCAAGGTTTTATAACTTCTTTGAAAAACAAAATTGTAAACCTTCACATCTATCACTATTTAAACCACCTACAAGAGACTTGGAAAGCTTTCTATTAGAGAAAGACATCATTTATGTTGGTGGTGGTAACACCAAAAACTTGTTGATCTTATGGAAAGAATGGGGAATAGATGCGATTTTAAAAAAGGCTTGGGAACAAGGAATAGTATTAGCAGGTATCAGTGCAGGTTCCATTTGTTGGTTTGAAGAAGGGGTTTCTGATTCATTTGGAGATAAGCTCGAACCACTGAAATGTTTAGGATTCTTAAAAGGAAGTAATTGCCCTCATTATGATGGCGAAGAAAATAGAAGGCCTGCTTATCACGAACTTGTAGCTAAGGGTAAAGTAAAATCAGGTTTTGCCACTGATGACGGTGTCGCTCTTCATTATATTGATCAAGAAGTAAGTAAAATTGTAAGCTCAAGAACAAATTCCAAGGCTTATAAAGTATATTTGGATAAGGCAGTTAAAGAAATTGAATTAGGGACTGAGTATTTGGGAAATAGCTTTTAAGCCAGGTTCAACATTGGAAGTTTACGGTTTAAGGGGGAGTTAAATGAAAAGTTATAAAGCAATGTTATTTGATTTAGATGATACATTACTTAATAGAGATCAGGCCGTTGATCAAATGTTTTCGATTATCTATGAAAAGTGTTATGAGAATGTTCCTCTATTAGTACAGAACAAAATGTTGCAGAGGTTTAAAGAGCATGATCTAAAAGGTTATGGCAATGGTGATAAAGAACAGGTTCTAAAACCTTTTTTCGATGAATTCCCACCTATATATCCTTTGCCAAACAACAATGACATACAAGGTTTTTGGGATTATCATTTCCCTCGTTGTTTTTCTATAAACCAAAACACGAACGATGCGATAAATAATATAAAGAAGCAAGTTAAAGTTGGCATTATAACAAACGGCTCAACTCAGAGACAGAACGCAAAAATAAATAACACTCATTTAAATGGGGTCTTCGGAATATATAGTGGAAAAGGGCTTATAATTCACCCTTCTTCAATTTCTTTAGAAATATGGAAAAACGAATACCAAAGTTAACTAAATTCCATAAAGATGCTCTTTCGTTATAGATGAATTATGAAAAAAATATCCAATATACTTTAGAAGTTAAAAACATATAAAAAAAGCATTTAATTTACTTTTCTATTCATCTACCCATATAGTTATAGTAAAGTTTTAGTTCAAAAGCCTTCTGTTGCAATACCTAATGCAATGTATAATTAGTGCGAATCTAAATATAAATTGAAAATTTGAATAAAAATTAAATAAAAAATAGTACATTATAACTATTAAATTAATGGGATTTTTTCCGATATTAAAAATAATATCTTTTTAAGGAAGGATATTACTTATAGCTTTATAATGACTATTATATTTGTTGTAGTTGTAAGTTAATCAATTCCCAAAATTTTTGAAAGGTGGTACTCAAAATGAAAAAGTTTATTTTAATATTTCTTGTAACTTTATTAATGTCCCCAATTGCTATTAGTGCGGATACGAGCACCCCGGATTAAGTAGAAGATGCCATAGAATTGCCTAGAAACGATAAGACCGATAGAACAATGCCGGAGAAGAATCACCTAACTGAAATCAACTCAGATACTGACAGTAGAGTTTATAAAATTGAGTTAGGAATGAACCCTACAGAGAAATTAACTATTGTATCACAAAAAACCTATGACATAGTGATAACTGATTCGAATGGTAATACTATTATACAAAGAAATGAAATTGGCGAGGAAGGTAGTAGACAAGTAGAATTCCCAACTGACAATTATGGTGACTATTACTTATTCATCACACCTTCAGATGATGGGAGAACCCAATATCCCTATAGTTTAAGAGTCATAGTTGGGGAACCTATTTATTTATATTATGGAAATGAGTACCAAATCAATCTTCTGAATTCGTCTTTAACACCTACTAACACTACCAGTAGGATACAATACTTTGATTTATCAGACATAGATTCTATACCTGAAGGCTCGATATTAACAGGCTTTACAGTGGGGGGTACTGAAGTTAACCGATCTTCTCTTAGCCTTTATAGTATAAAAAGAAGTTTGAGACCTAATTCTAGCTTAAATTGGATAGATGCAACCTATCCTTTATATAGCCCTAGTGATTTAGATGTTGCACCTAAGAGTGATCAAATCTTGGTAAAGCAGGGTTGGGCATTTAGGCATTCTGCCGACTTTTATCCAGGCGAAACTGCTACCTATACTTTAACTCCAAAGATTACTTTAGATTATAAAATAGAGATGAAGTGAGGTTTGAAAAGGTCAAATGGTCCCTAGTATTCAAAGATTACTAAATAATTATTTTGATAAAAGTAATGTCCAACAACAAAATTTCCGTAACACAGTTTCACAATCAATAGAGAGAACTGATGGTGTTCATTCTAATAAGAATGTAGAAATATATAATCCCAAAACTAATAAAGTGAAATACAATGATAAATCTATTTCACCACGGTTACAGGTTGACAGAAATTACAATTTAACTATTGAAGAAAACAAAGTATACAGTGTGGATACAGATTATGGATTGATAAACTATCAATTTAATAATGATTCAAATTCAAGTTACGTTCAAACACTGCATTACGATAATCAAATTAGTGATGAGAAACGTGTCCATCTAGAGAAAAACAGGCAATTTTTAACTCATTTACAGACGTTTGCAGAGACTGGAAGAATTAATATTATGTATACTGCAAGAGAAGCTAGTGAAGTACTAGAAGGATTTAATAGATTGGGAATCAATACCGAAGAGCCTTTCACTATAAATAATAAACCGACAAGATATAGGATCGATCCTTCTGGTGTTATTCATGAAGTTGATCTTGAGAGTAGAGGAATGAAAGAGAAGGACTGGAGAAAGTTTGGACATGATGAAAATACTATATTTATAATTCAAGGTAAAGAGTACAAAATGGACGAGAATGGTCAACTTCCTTTACCAGAAGATTATGTCCATAAACATGAGCAAGTACAAATTATTAATAAATAATGTTCAGTAACATAATATTTCTAGCACCCTGAAATTTATATAGGGTGCTTTTTTCTTGGATTTTCGGATTTATGGTGGAACGGAACTTATAGCTCTCCCTTTTCCAACTCCTTAATAAATGTGGTGAAGTCGATACCAAAGTTATCTGAAACGTTGTGATCTGTAACGTGGTCAAACATATTTGGTAAAGCATCGTAAAAAGCATTTTTATTAAAACGAGGTTTCCGCTTTTTATGAAGCTTTTCGTTGAATAAAATTTTTGCCCTTAAAGAATCGAAAGAATATCCTTTTCCCAGTCGTTCAACATGACGTATAATGCTATTTATAGACTCTGTATATGCGTTAGTAAGTCTTTTATCAAAGTGATTGAATATTTCTTCATTCCAATTGTCTACGGCTCTAACAAGGTCTTTATAAGCATCTTTAACATTACTGGATACACAACGCTGACGCCAATTTATATATCGTTTTTCTCCTTCTTGTGAACTTGGCGTATCCCATATCTTATAGAATTCTTCTTTGAGTTCATAGGCTTCCTTCAAATCAGGAATATTTCCAAGCCAAGTTTCTAAAAGTAGCAATTCACGGTCGATTAGATCGTGCCTGCGTTTGAGAAGTATAAACCTATCACGCATAAGTGTTCTTCTTCCTTTTGGTGTCATATTAGTTCTTAAAGATTTCCTAACACTATCCAAGGCTTGATTTGCCATACGGACTACATGAAACTTATCTACCACCACTTTAGCGTGTGGAAGGACGATATTCACTGCATCTTTGTAAGGTTTCCACATATCCATTGTGACGTATTCGATATAAGACCTATCTTCAATCTCTAAAAGGCGTTTAATGACTGTATCCTTGTTACGATCCTTTTTGATGTCATAGATAGTTCTCCGTTCGACGTTGGTAAGTACCAGACGAGGTTTACGAATGATGTGTATTTCATCTATCCCAAGCCATTTAGGAGTCTCAAATTGGTATTCTCTTTCTTTAAATGCCGCATAGTCCTTAAAGACGTTCCTAACGGTCTTCTCGTCAACACCAACGCTTTCTGCGACTTCTACAAAGGTCTTAGACATTGATTGCTCTTCAATGGATTCTAACAGCCTTCTGGTCATACTACGCTTTTCGTCAATGGATATAAGACGTTCCCAAAAGGTCGAGTCACACTCACGACACTTATAACGTCTACGGTTCAATTGTAAGCCAACTCGCTTTAAACGAATGGGCAAATCCATAATCAATTGTTTTCGTGAGCTGTGCTTATATAACTTGTCAAAACCACATTCTGGACAACGTTCTGGAGGATAGATTGCTTCCACTTTAAACATCATATCGGTTTCATTCTCTTGTGGTGGTTCGATTGCTGTAAGATCTGGGAGGAATAATAAGTCGTTCATATTACACCTGAACCAACTCTGGATTTTGATAGATATTACCAATAATTTTTAAATTGCATTCAAGTGTCTTATCATCCACATATTGTACTTCATTTGTCATATGCCAATGTGAGTACAAATTTATCCAAGCACGAAACTTAAACTCTCTCATTACCATCACTCCTATCATTTGATAGGTTAATTATACCAATAAAGGATAATGATATTCCACTAAATAATCCGATTTATGATTAAATTGTTGTTAAACTATTAAACTGGGTTTTCCACTATATATTCCGAAGACCCTTTAAATGAATGGTTTGAAACAATCATTATTTCTGAAGAAGTAGGGTTCAGTAAACCTGACAAACGTATATTTGAAATAGCATTAAATAAGCTTAATGTGCCACCTGAAGATGCATTATTTGTTGGAGATCACATAGAAAATGATATTGGTGGCTGTCAAAATGCAGGTATAGACGGTATATGGTTTAACCCTCGTCAGATCCAGAATAATTCTGAAATTAAACCTTTTGCTGAGGTCGATTCTTTTGATCGTTTGTTAAGTTATATCCAATAACCAACAGTGAGGTGAACTATGTTAGTTAAAATATCCCAGCTAGAACCTGACCAACTTACTGATTTACAAATGACAGAGCTCTTATATGAAAACATTGAAGACGATTTTGAGAATGGTGATTTAATATTTGTTCCAGGGAGTAGTAAAGCTGTGCAGTACCGTTTACCTATAGCTGTTCAGTTGTATCAAGAAGGTAGAGCAGGGAAAATTCTATTCTCAGGAGGTGTGACTTGGGAAGGTTCAAGTTTGCCAGAGTCACACTTACTAAAGGAAAAAGCTATTGAACAAGGTGTCCCTAAGAAGGATGTTTTAGTTGAAGACTTATCACTACATACGAAAGAAAATGTATTATCTTCGATGCTAGTTTTAGATCGAGCATTTGATTTACATAATATTAAGCGTGTAATTGTTGTGACGACAGCTTTTCATATGCGCAGACTTTATTTAACCCTAAAAACATACATGCCTGATTGGATTGAATTTACTTTGTGTGCTGTGAATGATCGTACATCGAGAATCGATAATTGGTTTAAGACGGATCGTGGTAGATAAAAAGTAGAATCTGAAACTAGTAAGTTAATAGATTATGTTAAAAAAGGTGTGATTGTTGATGATTATGTTGATTTAACAGACTTTCATCAAAACGCAACGACAGAATAGTTTAAGAAGAGGCTATATAGAGCTTGGAAGAATATTAGTGAAAATTTGGTTATGATCAGCAGCGGTCTGTATTAGTAGAAGTAATGAATTGTTAATGGTAAGGGCTTTTGACTCGGATGAATGGGCTGTTCCATCAGGAGGGATCGAAGAAGGTGAAAGTCCAGAGTTTGCCTGTATTAGGGAGGTTAAAGAAGAAACAGGTTATGATGTGAAGGCCTATTCAGAAGATAAAAACTTTCTGCTTGAGCAATCAGAGGGCTCTTGTTCAACTAATGTAAGGAGAAGAGTTGAATAAGGTGATTATTAGAATGGAGGTTATATATGAAAAAATATGATCTTTTATTAGTTTCTTTGTTGATGCTTTTTTCTCTCTTTCTAGCTGGATGTACTCAAGAAGAGAATTGGGAAGAAAGTGAAATGTTTGAATCGAATGGATATACTATGCTAGGCATAGAGGACAGATTAGGTTTTATTTACGATGATGATGTTACAAGGTTTTATGCCGGTGAGGCAAATAAATATATGTGGCATTTTTGGGGAGACCAGGAAGAATTTGATGTTAGAGAAGTGACGGTTAATGCTACTCATGAATTGAATGATAAAACCATTACTCTAATAGAAGGACAGACATTAGGAGGCGCAAATAATGGTGCTGTTAAGCATATGCCTTCAAACATATCTCTACCCAAAAGTGGTATGTGGAAATTAGATGCTTATGTTGGTGATAGTCTGCACGGTTCTGTATTTGTTAAGGTCTACGAAGAGTAGGGATTCCACATACTCAACTAACGAGGGCAAGAGTTTAACAGGGCGATCAAGAAAATTGGTCGCCATTTTATTGATACAATTATTGGAATATTATGTTAACATTGATGTAGAAGATATTGACGAACGCAGCAGTTTCGGTTAAGTATATATTCTCACAAAACAGAAGAAAGCTGATATTCCTTAAGTGGAAAATCTGCTTTTCATGTTCAACCTTTTTCGAAGTTAGTGCGTGGTTGACCTATACTATGCAGTAAGTATTTTCAATTTTGGGTGGCTTGGTGCAAGAATCACTTTGAAACGGGGGAGTATACTTAAGTAGGGAAAAAAGTTATCTAGAAAACAAAAAGGCGTTTGGAAAATGAGGACATTTCCAAATGCCTTTTGTCTACACTGTAAACCAGTTATATATAACTGGTTTTTTCATTTCTCAGTCAATTGTTTTTTTATTTCATCTAAATAACTGTATACGGTAACTTTTGAAATACCAAGCCTTTCTGCCACTTTATCTACAGATCCTTTGATTAGAAAAATCCCTTTCTCATCCATAAACTTGATTAATTTAATTTTTTCTTTTCTTTTTAACTCTTCGGTTCCGTGATTGGCAATAATGCGATCTATTAAATCGTCTGCAATTTCTACTACATTTTCCATAAGTTCCACATTTTCTTCTTCATTTTCTTCTTCTTCTTCTTCATCTTGTCCAATACCCATAAAATCATCTAGAAATTCCTTAAAATGAATCATGCTTTCAAAACTATAATTAACACAAAGTGCCCCAATAACTTTTTCGTTCGAATCTCTAATTAAAGCAGTAGATGATTTTATTTCCTTTCCATCGTCGGTACGTATTTTATAATTTGCCAAATAATCATTCTCAAACTTACTAGATAGAAGCACTTGCTTCACTAGGTGATCGAAAGCCTGTCCAACTTTTCTTCCTGTTACATGATTATTAACAGCGTAAATCACTGAGTTTTGAGGAACGGTTAAGTCATGAATGACGACCTCACAATTCCGTCCAAAGGTCTTAGCGATTAAATTAGCGATTGGGATGTACTTTTTTAATTCTTTATTACTGATATTCATAAGATGGTCCCTTCTTTTTAAACGATAACTAATTCTTCGAATCATTTTTTGTATAAAATATATAATTTTTTATACAAAAATCTCTATTGTATTGACTTTTTTATAAATTTTTATATAATTTTAATAAATGATAATGATTTAATTCTATTTTATATAATTTTTTATGCGTTTTCAAACTAAGTCATATAAAAGTTTCTTTTTTGAGTTGAATAATTAAATCTCCTTTGTAATTTTTACAATTAACCTAAACTGATGACTACTTTGGTCATCGATTAGTTGATAAAAAAGTTTATTAAATCCTACCTACTCAATTGCAACCATGAAAATACTCACTCCCACAAGCTTATCAAAAAAATAAAAAGGAGCCGATAAAATGAAATATTACTGCTTTCCAAAGGCGAAGTTGTTGAAGAAATCCAAATCGACTGTCGGGCAAAACTGCAGTAAATGATTTTGTATTTTACTGATTGATTCAGTTTATTCACATATTTAATAATGGAAGGAAGAGTAACGATGATCGATTTAAATGCAATGGGTAACACTGAGCTTCTACTTTAGCAGCTCTGAAATTGCCTTCATGATTTCATCTAATGATTACTTAACGGGCATGGAGAGCGCTTTTTGATACTACAGGTAGTGCGATTCAAGATACAGCCGTTGCAGTTGCTGTCTATGAAAAGGCTATATCACTTGAAAAAGGAAAACTTTTAAATATTTACGAATAACCAGTCATGAAACGCCGTTAAAGGATTGAATTAATAAGATTGATGGACGAAATAGGCATTTTTTCAATGAAGGATCTGCTGGAAGGTCGCATCTATGTAAGGCATTTCCAAAGTAACAGTTTTAGTTATTTGGATGAAATCAAAGCTAAATCAAGTTAAGGAGAATAAAATGAAAAGCATATTTGAAGTAGGAAACTTAAAATCTAATGGGCACTATGCATTAGCAACAGTTAATCAGAACACTGTCTATGTATCAGGCAATTTGCCATTAATCCAGAAACCTGTGAAAAGAAATTTGGCACAATTGAAGAAGAAACATTACAAGCACTTAAGAATGTTGAAATGATTGTAGAAGCAGCTGGAAGTAAAAAAGAGAAGATTTTGCGTATGACATTATATATTCCGGATGTGAAATTATGGGATAAAGTAGATACTGTATATAAGGAATTTTTCGGTGAACATAAACCAGTACGTACCGTTGTACCAACAAATGAATTACATTTTGGATTCAAAATTGAAATTGATGCCATTGCATATATTTAGTCTTATTTTTTCCTGTTTTGTATGAAAAAAATTAGTTAATATTGTTTAAAGGATTGATTAACGATGAAACAATTTATTTGTAACAGTTGTGGGAAAATGCATGATATTACACCAACTATATGGAAATGTGAGTGTGGGGGAGTATTAAACATAGTAAAAGATACCCCGAAAGTTGATATTAAAGTTTGGAATAACTATCCAAACTCATTATGGCGTTATTTTGAAACTATGCCATTCGAAAAAGATTCTAAGACATGGGAATCCGTGACAATGGGTGAAGGTCAATCACCATTAATCGTTCTAGATCCTATGGAGCCAAATACGTATGTAAAAGTTGATTATATGATGCCTACATTATCCTTTAAAGATAGAGGGGCCGTTGTTTGATGACAAAGGCTAAAGAATTAGGGGTATCAAAGGTCATTGCTGATAGTAGTGGTAATGCAGGAACGGCGATCGCAGCTTATGCAGCTCGTTGTAATATTGCCTGTGATATTTATTTAAGCGACGAAACATCCCCGAAAAAAATTGCTCAAGTCAAAGCTCATGGTGCAACGATTAAAGAAATTCGTGGTACACGAGAGGACATTGCAGCTGCTGCTCAAAGAGCAGTAGAAGAAGAAAATGTATTTTACGCAAGTCATGTGTATAATCCATACTTTTATGAAGGAACGAAAACATATGCCTATGAAGTTTTTGAACAATTAAAAGGTGCGCCTGATGTATTAATTATTCCAGTTGGTAACGGTACACTTCTACTTGGTGCATATTATGGTTTTAAAGAGTTATTGGAAAATGGATTAATAGAGAGAGTGCCGAAGATTATTGCTATCCAAGCAGCGAATTGTGCGCCTCTTGTAAATGCCTACAAACATGGTGAGGTAACAGCGAAACCTATTAAGAAAGAAGTATA
>NZ_AKIF01000082.1 GCF_000269905.1 Alkalibacillus haloalkaliphilus C5 | reverse complement strand
ATGCTAAAAATTAGAATTTACACATCCAATTACAGGTGAAACAGTAACTGTGACAGCTGAACCACCACAAATCTTTTTAGATACAATTGAGAAAATTAAAATGATGCCTTGACTTTTGTATTTAAAACGGTAGAATTAATAACTAAGAAATAAATATATGAAAACCTTTAAGCATAGTCCAGAGAGGCTATCAAGGTAACGATGGATAAATAGGGATAAGTATGGCTAAGTATACCCTCTTTTGTTACCTTGGTGTAGCAAAAGAGGGTTTTTATATGTTTAGCAATAGACAGGAGGGGTCAAGTTGAAAGAAAAAACGCAGCTTTTAGATGAACCAGCAATAACTCGAGCAATTAAACGCATTTCTCATGAGGTTATTGAGCGTAACAAAGGAACAGATGACTTAGTGTTAGTCGGCATTAAGACGAGAGGAATGCCCCTTGCCAGACGAATTCAATCAGCGATTAAACAAATTGAAGGTGTGACAGTTTCGACTGGTGAACTTGATATTTCCCTTTATCGGGATGATCTTTCTAATATAGATGAACAAGAAGAAGCAAAAGTTAATCAATCGAATATCGATCAAAATTTGAATGGAAAAACCGTCATTTTAATTGACGATGTTTTATTTACAGGTCGAACGGTGCGAGCAGCGATGGATGCTGTTATGGACATAGATCGACCTAAGCAAATTCAATTAGCAGTATTAATTGATCGGGGACATCGCGAGTTACCAATTAGAGCTGACTATGTCGGAAAAAACATTCCAACATCTCTACAAGAAGTCATAAAAGTCCAGCTAGAAGAAACTGATGAGCTAGAACAAGTCAGTATTTACGAATAATTAAATAGAAGACCTTTAAACATTAGTCCAGAGAGGCTGAAAAGGTCGTGAAGTAAGCGTACATACGGGGATGAGTATGTGTACGTATACCTCTTTGCGACCTTTCGCAAAGAGGTTTTTTTATACTCTAAAAGATTAAAGGGAGAGTTACATATGGACAGAGAGAAAAAAGTGTTAGATGTTCAAGAAGTGCCACATTGGAATAAATGGTTGTTATTAAGTTTACAACATTTATTTGCTATGTTCGGAGCTACGATTTTAGTGCCTTACTTAATTGAGATGCCACCAAACGTAGCGCTCGTGACGAGTGGTTTAGGGACGTTAGCTTACTTACTTATTACTAGAGGGCAAATTCCAGCGTATTTAGGGTCTAGTTTTGCATTTATAGCTCCAATAATAGCAGCGAGTGCTGCGGATGGGTTAGCCGGAGCAATGGTTGGTGCCTTCTTAGCCGGTATTGTGTACGGAGTTGTTGCCTTAATGATTCAAGTGAGTGGTGTGAATTGGTTGCTGAAAATATTACCTCCAGTAGTTGTTGGTCCAGTAATTATGGTGATTGGTCTTGGGTTAGCACCAACGGCTATTGATATGGCGATGCATAATTCTAACGGAGAAGTTGAGCTAACATATGTATTTGTCGCTAGTGTGACTTTGTTGATTACAGTCATTGCTTCTGTATTTTTTAAAGGCTTTTGGAGTGTAATCCCAATTTTATTAGGAATTGTTGGCGGATATGTCACGGCGATTCTAGCTGGAATTGTAAATACTAACGGAATAAATGAAAGTTGGAACAATTTAACGAGTAGTCAATCTGTTGGAGAGTTTATAAACGCTCTATTTGTTACACCTGACTTCATCATTCCATTTGTTGATTATCAACCATTGGATGTTTTAACACTATCAGTAGTATTTATTATGGTACCTGTTGCTCTCGTAACAATTACTGAACACATTGGTGACCAAATGGTGTTATCAAAAGTAACGAACCGTAACTTTATTAAACAACCAGGATTAAATAAATCATTAATGGGTGACGGTGCTGCTACGGTTATTGCTTCAGCACTAGGTGGACCACCAAATACGACGTACGGTGAAAATATCGGTGTCCTTGCGATTACACGAGTGTTTAGTGTGTTTGTTATCGGAGGTGCAGCGTTACTTGCGATTTTCTTCGGGTTTGTTGACTTAATTGCAGTGCTTATTGAATCGATCCCAGAAGCTGTTATGGGCGGTGTTTCCATCTTACTATTCGGTGTAATCGCCTCTAGCGGTATGAGAATGTTAATTGATAATCAAGTCGATTTAGGTGTGAAAAGAAACTTAATTATTTCATCTGTCATTTTAGTGATCGGAATTGGAGGAGCAGTCATTCCTGTAACTGAAGAGTTAGAAATTCCAGGCCTTGCGTTAGCCGCAGTAGTTGGTGTCATCTTAAACCTAGTACTACCTGGACGTGAACATGCTGAAGGTAATGGGAATATGTTCGAAGACTAACTGATATAGAGGGTGCTAAAACTATGAATCTATTTAAAATGGATGATCTAACAAATCGTGATCTTCACGGTTTGTTAGACTTAGCCCAAAAGTTTAAAAGTAGCAAAATAGATGGAAGTCACTTAAGCGATAAAATAGGTGCATTGTTATTTTACGAACCATCTACTCGAACGAAGTTAAGTTTTGAAATGGCTTGTCATAAGTTAGGCTTTCAATTGTTGAGTTTCTCAAAAGAATCATCGAGTGTTACAAAAGGTGAGTCACTATATGACACGGTGAAAACAATTGAAGCGTTAGGAGCGGATTTCGTTGTCATTCGTCACCCTGAAGAGCAATATTACAAACAGCTAGAAGGCGTAAACATTCCAATTATTAACGGGGGTGACGGTTCTGGTGAACATCCATCACAATGCTTGCTTGATCTTATGACCATTAAAGAGCAGTTCCGCTGTTTTCAAGACTTAAATGTAACGATATGCGGTGATATTAAACATAGCCGTGTAGCAAAGTCCAATGCACATGCATTAAGCCGCTTAGGATCCAATGTTCGTTTAGCCGCAAAAGAAGAATGGCAAGATCCTGAACTACCTTATTCTTATGTGAATTTAGATGACGCATTAACCGACACTGATGTACTGATGCTTTTGCGCGTGCAAGCCGAACGACATAATGAACAGTCATATGATGAAAACTCTTATCTGAAAAAATACGGCTTTACAATTGAAAGAGAATCTTTATTGCCAGAGTCTAGTATTATTATGCACCCAGCACCTATTAATAGAGGAGTAGAGATTGATTCGAGTTTAGTCGAAAGTTCTAAATCAAAAATTTTCACCCAAATGGAAAATGGCGTTTATATTAGGCAAGCCATTATATATAACGTACTACATAAAGGGGGAGCTTTATATGAAAACATTAATCAAAAATATCAAGCTACAAGAAACTAATACAAACCTTTTAATCGAAAATGGTTTGATTGCAGGAATTGGTTCAGTAAATACTGATCAAGTAGATGAAGTTATTGATGGTAAAGGACAGCATTTATTCCCAGGTTTCGTTGATTTGCATGTTCATTTCCGTGAGCCAGGTGGTGAGGCGAAAGAAACGATTGAAACAGGTTCAATGGCAGCAGCTCGTGGTGGCTTTACGACAGTCTGTGCTATGCCAAATACACGTCCTGTGCCAGACAACGAAGGAAATTTAGAACGTATTAATTCATTAATTGAAGATAACGCTCATGTCCGTGTATTGCCTTATGCATCCATTACAACACGTCAATTAGGAAATGAATTAGTCGATTTTGAAACATTGATGAATAAAGGGGCGGTTGCTTTTACTGATGATGGCGTTGGTGTTCAAACAGCAAGTAAGATGTTTGAGGCGATGCAACAATCAGCAAAACTAAACCAGACAATTGTTGCTCATTGTGAAGATAACTCGTTAATTTATGGCGGTGTTATGCACGATGGTATCAAAAATCAAGAGCTAAACTTACCAGGAATCCCTTCTGTAAGTGAATCCATCCACATTGCACGTGATATTCTGTTAGCTGAAGCGACAGGTTGCCACTATCACGTTTGCCACGTTAGTACGAAAGAATCGGTTCGTGTTATTCGCGATGCTAAACGAGCAGGCATTAACGTTACGGCCGAGGTAACACCACACCATTTATTATTATCAGAATTCGACATACCAGAAGATGATGCCAATTATAAAATGAACCCGCCACTTCGAGGTGAGGCAGATCGCCAAGCATTAATCGAAGGTTTACTTGATGGCACGATTGACTGTATTGCAACTGACCACGCACCTCATACGCGTGAAGAGAAAGAAAGCGGATTTATGCAGTCTCCATTTGGTATTGTCGGATTAGAAACGGCCTTCTCGCTACTATATACGCATTTCGTAAAAAACAATAAATTCACATTAGAACAACTCATTGATTGGTTAACCGTTAAGCCAGCTCAATTATTTGACTTACCTTATGGCACGTTACAAGTCGGTTCAAAGGCAGACCTTGTACTAGTTGACCTTGACAAAGAAGAATCGATTAACACATCAAGCTTTTACTCAAAAGGAACAAACACACCTTTTCAAGATTGGAAAGTATCAGGAATACCTACTTTAACGATTGTTGATGGAAAAGTGGTTTGGAAAAAGGAGGAGACTTATGTCTAAACGCTATTTGTTATTAGAAGATGGAACTATTTATGAAGGGCGAGCTTTTGGGGCTGAGCTAAATGACTATGTTGGTGAAGTCGTGTTTCAAACTGGAATGACTGGATACCAAGAGACGTTGTCGGACCCATCATATTGTGGTCAAATGGTCGTTATGACTTACCCTTTAATCGGTAATTACGGAATTAATCGTGATGATTTTGAAACGGTGAGACCTGCTTTAAAAGCATTAATTGTGAAAGAAGCAGAAAACGATCCGTCAAATTTCAGAAGTGAAATGTCAATTAGTCAGTTCTTAAGTCAAAAAGGTATCCCTGGCATTGAAGGAATAGATACACGTAGCTTAGTAAAAAAGATCCGTCGAAGTGGAACGATGAAAGGTATTTTAATAGACGATTTAGCTAATCTAGATCAAGTAATCAATCACGTTAAACAAACAGCACTTCCTAAAGATCAAGTCAGCCAAGTGTCAGCCGTTAAACCATATGTCGTTCCAGGAAGAGGACTTCGGGTTGTATTAGTTGATTATGGGATGAAGCATGGCATATTACGAGAATTAACGGAAAGAGGGTGCCACGTCACAGTAGTCCCTTATGATACGACGGCAGATGAAGTGATGCAGCTTCAACCAGATGGCATTATGCTATCAAATGGCCCTGGGGATCCGAAAGACGTACTACAAGGAATTGATCTAGTTGAAGAGTTGGTTGGGAAAGTTCCAATCTTCGGCATTTGCTTAGGACATCAACTTATTTCTTTAGCTTGCGGGGCTAACACCGAAAGACTTAAGTTTGGTCACCGTGGAGCGAATCATCCAGTTAAAGTGATCGAAACAGGTGAAGCTTGGATGACTTCACAAAACCATGGTTATACAGTATCAACTGAATCTATTAAACATACAAAACTAAAAGTTACACACCAAGCAATCAATGATGGTTCGGTTGAAGGAGTGGAACATGAAAGTTTGCCGATCTTCTCGGTTCAATTTCACCCAGAAAGCTCACCTGGACCAAGTGATGCCAACATCTTATTTGATCAATTTTTAAACATGATGAAAGAAAATAAACTAGGAGGGGTTACATCATGCCAAAAAGAACAGATATTCGTAGGATCTTAGTTATTGGATCTGGTCCAATTATTATCGGTCAGGCAGCTGAATTTGATTACTCTGGTACACAAGCATGCCAAGCGTTAAAAGAGGAAGGTTATCAAGTTATATTAGCCAACTCAAATCCAGCGACTATTATGACAGATGATACGATCGCAGATGTCGTATATATGGAGCCGTTAACCCCTGAGTTTTTATCCAAGATTATTCGCAAAGAACGCCCAGATGCCTTATTAGCAACATTAGGAGGTCAAACAGGTTTAAACTTAGCAACTGAGTTAGATCAAAGAGGGGTTCTGCAACAATATAATGTTGAATTACTCGGTACGAACTTAGAAGCAATTGAAAAAGCAGAGGATCGTGAATTGTTTAGACAGCTTATGATTGATTTAAACGAACCGATTCCTGAAAGTACGATTGTTAGTACAGTAGAGGATGCCGTACAGTTCGCAAATAAAATCGGATACCCTATTATTGTCCGTCCAGCCTACACATTAGGTGGTACTGGTGGAGGTATGTGTGACGATGAACAATCACTTATCGAAACCGTTCAGAATGGGTTAGCTGTATCACCAGCGAATCAATGTTTAATAGAACGTAATATTGCTGGGTATAAAGAAGTGGAGTACGAAGTGATGCGTGACTCTAATGATAATGCGATCGTCGTATGTAACATGGAGAATTTTGACCCAGTTGGTGTCCATACAGGTGACTCAATCGTTGTGGCACCATCACAAACGTTAAGCGATCGTGAATATCAAATGTTAAGAGATGTTTCACTTAAACTAATTCGAGAGCTGAACATTGAAGGTGGCTGTAATGTTCAACTGGCACTAAATCCGAACAGTTTTCAATACTATGTCATTGAAGTAAACCCACGAGTAAGTCGTTCTTCAGCACTAGCTTCTAAAGCAACCGGTTATCCGATTGCTAAGTTAGCAGCGAAGATCTCAGTGGGATTAACGTTAGATGAAATGAAAAACCCCGTAACTGGAAGAACTTATGCTCATTTCGAACCGTCGTTAGACTATGTTGTTACAAAGATTCCAAGATGGCCTTTTGATAAATTCCAAGCTGCTAATCGTACGTTAGGTACACAAATGAAAGCAACTGGTGAAGTGATGGCGATTGGTCGTAATTTTGAAGAATCACTACAAAAAGCAGTACGCTCATTAGAAATCGGTACTCATGAGCTATATATTCCAAAACTAAGACAATTAGCTAATACTGAACTGTTAAAAAGGTTACAAAAAGCAGATGATGAACGACTGTTTTTAATTGCTGAAGCGTTTAGAAGAGAGTTTAAGCTAGAAGAGATTTTCAATTTAACTCAAATTGATTATTGGTTCTTACACAAACTTGAAGATTTAATCAATCTTGAACAACAACTTAAAACCCAACCATGGAATTATGATTTAACAGTAATAGCAAAACGTTTAGGTTTCTCCGATCAAACGTTAGCAAGACTTTGGGATACTGAAGAGAAGTTTATATATGATTGGCGATTAGAAGAACACATTAACCCAGTCTACAAAATGGTAGATACGTGTGCTGCAGAATTCGAATCTGAAACACCTTACTTTTATAGCACGTATGAACAAGAAACAGAGTCGTTTGCGTCTAATCGAAAAAAAGTTGTCGTACTAGGTTCTGGCCCAATTAGGATCGGTCAAGGGATTGAGTTTGATTACGCAACGGTACATTCAGTACTAGCATTAAAAGAAGCTGGGTACGAAGCGATTATTATTAACAATAATCCGGAGACAGTTTCAACAGATTTTCATATATCCGATAAGTTATACTTCGAACCTTTAACAATTGAAGATGTGATGCATGTCATTAATCTTGAACAACCAGAAGGGGTCATTGTTCAATTCGGTGGCCAAACAGCGATTTCACTAGTTGATGATCTAGTTGAACGCGGTGTGGAAATCTTAGGAACTTCGAAAACGGCAATTGATTGTGCGGAAGATCGTGACCAGTTTGAACAAATGTTAGAGAAGCTTAATATTGCAAGACCGAAAGCTAAAATCGCAACAAGTAAAGAAGAGGCAATCGGTTTGGCACGTGAAGTTGGCTATCCAATTTTAGTGCGACCTTCTTACGTGTTAGGCGGCCGTGCGATGGAAATTGTATACGAAGAGCGTGACTTAAATCGATATATGGAAGAAGCAGTTAATGTTCATCCGAATCGACCAGTCTTAATTGATCGCTATTTAGTCGGTCAAGAGTTAGAAGTCGATGCGATTAGTGATGGTGAGACAGTTGTAATTCCAGGTATGATGGAACATATTGAGCGAGCTGGTGTGCACTCTGGTGATTCGATTGCGGTCTATCCGACACAAAGTATACCAGAATCAGTTAAACAAACATGCGCTCAAATTACAACAGAGATTGCGAAAGAACTAAATGTTAAAGGACTTATCAATATTCAGTTTGTTTATCACGAAGGTAAAGTGTACGTCTTAGAAGTAAACCCACGTTCAAGTAGAACGGTTCCATTTTTAAGTAAAGTAACAGGCGTTACGATGGCAAATTTAGCAACTCAAATCATGTTAGGAAGAACTTTAGCGGATTTAGGTTACCGTTCAGGCTTAATAGAAGAAGACAGTACAATTTCGGTTAAAGTACCTGTATTCTCATTCGAAAAGTTACGAAGTGTTGATATTACGTTAGGGCCTGAAATGAAATCAACTGGCGAAGTAATCGGTCGCGACAACACTTTAGAGAAAGCTTTATACAAAGGAATCATTGCTTCTGGACTTAAAGTTCCAACAGAAGGAGCTGTACTTCTTACAGTAGCGGATCAAGATAAACAAGAAATGGTCAACCTTGCAACGCGTTTCCATGCTCTAGGGTTCCAGTTATATGCAACGACTGGTTCAGCGAATGTTATCAAGCAACAAGGATTACCAGTTGAAGAAGTAAATAAAATTGCTGATCACAAACGTAATATTTTAAATGTCATTGAAGAAGGAAGAGTCCAATTTGTCATTAACACTTTATCGAGAGGGAAACAAACTCATACAGATGGTTTTAAGATCCGTCGTGAGGCAGTAGAGCACGGGATTGCATGTTTAACTTCATTAGATACGGCAGAAGCGATTTTAACGGTGATCGAGTCGATGAGCTTCTCAGCAAGTCCTATGCCTAAACAAGAGGTTGTGACAGTATGATTCAAGAGCAAATGACAGTTGTTAAAAATAGCTCAATCGCACTTGATACTTTTGAAATGGTTTTAACCGGAAAAACAATTCCACAACGAGCAAATTCGGGTCAATTTATCCATGTTGAAATAGGAGAAGGAAATGAACATATGTTACGAAGACCTATTTCAATCGCTGACTTAGATCAAGAGAATGGTTTAATAACGATTATTTATAAAGTGATGGGTGAAGGAACGAAATGGTTAAGTAAACGTGAGGAATCTAATGACTTGAACGTTTTAGGACCACTCGGTAATGGTTTTGATTTAGACCATCATGTAGGTGATAACATTTTAATTGTCGGTGGAGGGGTTGGTGTCCCTCCTTTATACCACGTCACGAAGCGTCTATCACAATATAACAACGTCACAGCAGTATTAGGTTTTCAATCAAAAGAAGCTGTATTTTACGAACAACAATTTAGTCAATATGCAACGACTTACATTGCGACTGATGATGGCTCTTACGGTCACTCAGGTTAGTAACCGATGTAATCAACCAATTTGATGAACCTTTTAGAACGTTTTATGCTTGTGGACCGAATGGGATGTTAAAAGCGGTTCAAAACCAGCTAACTCATTTAGAAGGTTATTTATCTTTAGAAGAGCGAATGGGCTGTGGGATCGGTGCTTGTTTCGCATGTGTTTGTGAGTACCGTAGCAAGAAAGGTTACGTTAAAATTTGTCAGGATGGTCCTGTCTTAAAAGCAAGTGAGGTGTTGTTATGAATCTAGCCGTATCTTTAGGGGAACTAGAGCTTAAAAATCCAATTATGCCAGCTTCCGGTTGTTTCGGATTTGGAAAAGAGTTTAGTCAGTTTTACGATTTAAACACACTAGGTGCAATTGCTATTAAAGCCGCTACAGGAGAGGCGCGCTATGGCAACCCGACTCCTCGTGTTGCAGAAACGTCATCAGGCATGCTGAACGCTATTGGGCTACAAAATCCGGGTGTTGATGGCATTATTGAAAATGAGCTACCCTTCTAGAAAACTACGAAACACCGATTATTGCTAATATTGCTGGTAGTACACTTGAAGAATATGTACACGTTGCTGAGAAGATGGCTAATGAACCAGTTATTAAAGCACTAGAGCTAAATATATCTTGTCCTAATGTGAAAGAGGGCGGTGTCCAGTTTGGCACAGACCCTCAATTAGCATATGAAGTGACTTCTGCTGTAAAATCAGTCAGTTCAAAACCAGTTTTCGTTAAATTATCACCTAATGTAACCAATGTCAGTCAAATAGCTGAAGCTGTAGAAAATGCAGGAGCAGCCGGGTTGGCCATGATTAATACATTAACGGGAATGCGTCTTGATCTACATAGCCGTCAGCCAGTGGTCGCTAATCAAACAGGTGGGCTATCAGGACCAGCTATTAAACCGATTGCGATTAGGATGATCCATGAGGTAAGAAAACAAACAAACCTACCTATTATCGGTATGGGTGGGATCTCAACCGCAGAAGATGTCATAGAGTTTCTACTTGCAGGAGCCGATGCTGTGGCAGTTGGTACGGCTAACTTTAAAGATCCATTCATTTGTCAAACGCTTATTAGCGAACTTCCCAATACTTTAGAAGACTATCAATTTAATTCAATTCAGGAAGTGAGGGAGTCAAGGTGTCACAATCCGTCTATCTCGCTTTAGATGTTAAGAGTTTACAAGAAGCAAAACAATTGTTAGAAAAAAACAACCTGTCAAAAATACCAGTAAAAGTCGGTATGCAACTGTTTTACCGTGAAGGTGAACGAGTACTTAATTATTTAAAGGAACAAGGTCATCCGATCTTTTTAGATTTAAAGTTACACGACATACCGAATACGGTTAAAGAATCGATGAGAAGTTTAGCCCAGTATGAGCCTGATGTTATAAATGTGCATGCTGCTGGTGGTATGAACATGATTGAAGCGGCTAAAGAAGGCTTAATCGTCGAAAACTGTCACGCCATGTTATTAGCTGTGACGCAATTAACATCTACAGATGAACAAATGCTAAATAATCAGCTACTCATTTCTCAATCAATGGATGAGACGGTAAAACATTATGCATCAATTAGTCAACAAAGTGGTGCAGATGGTGTCGTTTGTTCAGTATTAGAAGTTTCATCTATTAAACAAGTTTGTGGAGAAGAGTTTCTAGCACTGACACCTGGCATTCGGTTAAGTGAAAACGAACATGACGATCAAAAACGTGTTGCTACACCTAAATTGGCCAGAAAAAATGGTAGTGACATGATCGTCGTTGGACGTACTGTTACGAATGCTTCTAACCCTAAAGAAGCATATGAACAAGTTTTAAAGGAGTGGTCATCATCTCACGTCAAACAATAGCTCAAAGGTTAATTGATATTAATGCTTTAAAAGTCAATGTACAAGAACCATTTACGTGGTCTTCAGGGATACAATCACCAGTCTACTGTGACAATCGTTTAACGATGTCATATCCAGATGTTAGACAGACAATCGCAAATGCCTTCGTTAACGAAACTAAAGATTTAGATGTAGATGTAATAGCAGGTTGTGCAACGGCGGGCATTCCTCATGCTGCGTTTGTATCGGATCAGCTGAATTTACCGATGGTTTATGTACGTAGCAAGCCAAAAGGGCATGGACTTGAAAATATGATTGAAGGTAAAGTTGATCAGTGTGAACGTGTCGTTGTAATTGAAGATTTAATTTCTACTGGAACAAGTGCCATTAAAGCAGCTGAAGCCTTAAAAGAACAAGGTTGTCACGTGGTAAAAGTATTATCAATTTTCTCATACGGATTAAATGAAGCTGAGGATAATTTTAAAGAAGCAGGCTTTGAATATGAAAGTCTAGTAACTTTCGAAGATGTCGCTTCATTATTAACTACGAATGGAAACATAACAGAAGCAGAACGAGAACAAGTATTAAATTGGCGCGATGACCTCGTGTTAAGTTAAAAAGAACAACATCATTTTAAGTAGTTCAGTTTAGGAGTACAGAATTGTAATTTGTACCCTTAATTGAACTACTTTTTACATATAAAATTGTTTTCTATAATGTAAGTCTATTGCTAATGCAAATTGTATAAATAATTGCAGAAACTCAAGGGTGATTAACATTTATATGGTAAAATAAGACAAAGAAGGTTTGTTCAACTAACGAAGCAGGATAGTTAAAAAAGGGGGGCTGACAATTATGGGAGATGAAAAATATAAAAATGCTTATATAGTAACCAAGCAACATACAAGCAACTATCCCAACCCAATTAAACTTTTTAAAGGGCAGGTTGTTATTGTAGGTAAAAAGTATGAAGGCAAAGAAGAATGGAATAACTGGATATATTGTTACACTGAAGATAAACATTTAGAGGGCTGGGTACCCGAACAAATAATTCATATTCAAGGTGAGCAAGTTGATTTTAGAGGATTATATTGCAAAAGAATTAGAGGTTAATGTTTATGAACAGCTTATTAAATATAAGGAACTAAATGGTTGGATGTGGGTTAAAAGCCTAACTAATTCTGAAGAAGGTTGGGTACCTAAAGAAAACGTACAAGCAGTAAACGGAAATTTGTGTTAATGGGGGCGTTAGTTTAATAAGAGATAAAATAAGGTTGGCAAATTCCATTATTATTTGCACCGTCTTCAATGAATATTGTGGTTTGCAAACTGGGTGCATTTTCCTGTGTTAATAACTTTCAAAAAACAAACATTGATATAGAAATTTAAAATGAGCGTCAAAATGCTATGCATTTCAACGCTCATTTTAAATTATAGTTTGTACTCCAAACTGAACCATCTACCATATCTGGTTCGTCAATTTAATTATTCATTTACTTTTAATTGATTAATTACTTTTTCATCTGGTGTCACGTAAACAGTTTGTTGATTATCATAGGTGACATAACCAGGTTTAGCACCGTTTGGCTTACGGACATGTTTAATGTTCGTGTAATCAACAGGTACAGATGAAGACATTTTTGCTTTACTATAAAAGGCTGCGATCATTGCTGCTTCTAAGATCGTCTCTTCACTCGGTTCACTTGAACGAATGATGACGTGTGAACCAGGAATATCTTTCGTGTGTAACCAAATATCTTCTTTGTTAGCCATACGATTTGTAACGAATTCATTCTGTTTATTGTTACGACCTACAATGATCTCTACACCATCTGAAGATTTATAATAATCAGGTGTAATCCTATTTTTGTTTTCTTCTTTTTATTTTTACTTTGTTTTTGT
>NZ_AKIF01000081.1 GCF_000269905.1 Alkalibacillus haloalkaliphilus C5 | reverse complement strand
AATCTTTCCTATTTATAGTAAGAAATAGTATATAGAAAAAAGAGTGTCAATAATTTTGACACTCTTTTTTTATTACATGCTTAAGGCATAAATACCTATCCAAGAGAATATAAAAAAGTGAAATAGGTGATTTTTCATAAAATTTCCTTGATTATTTTTATAAGATTAAGTATATTTAGTAACATAAACAATTATGAAAATTTTAAATTTTGATTTGTTTCAGATTTTTCGACAAGAAGTGCATTAAAGGGGGAGCAACAATGTCAGATGTCATACTAGAATTAGAAGATTTACATACTCATTTTTTCACTGACTCTGGAGAGGTACCAGCAGTTGATGGAGTGAGCTTCAAGGTACATAAAGGTGAGGTTGTCGGAGTTGTTGGTGAATCAGGATGTGGTAAAAGTGTTACATCCTTATCGATTATGCAACTCGTACCAAGTCCCCCAGGGAAAATTGTAAGTGGACAAATAAATTTCAAAGGTGAAAATTTAGCTCAGGCTACTGAAAAGAGAATGAGGCAAGTTCGTGGAAATGAAATATCTATGATTTTCCAAGAGCCAATGACCTCCTTAGACCCATTATATACAATTGGTAACCAATTGATTGAAGCAATTAGAATGCATAGTAAAATGTCTAAGAAAGAAGCAAAACGTAAGGCAATTGATATGTTAAATCTAGTAGGCATACCAAGGTCTTCAGAGGTTGTCGATGAATACCCTCACCAGTTGTCTGGTGGCATGCGTCAAAGAGTTATGATTGCAATGGCGATGTCTTGTGATCCAGAAGTGTTAATTGCTGATGAACCGACTACAGCTTTAGATGTAACGATTCAAGCTCAAATATTAGACCTTATGAGGGATTTAAACAAAGAACATAATACAGGTATTTTACTTATTACACATGATTTAGGTGTCGTCGCTGAAATGTGTGATCGAGTTGTTGTTATGTATGCTGGTCAAGTAGTGGAAGAAGGTACAGTGCGTGAAATTTTAAAAGATCCTAAACACCCTTATACTAAAGGTCTTATTCGTTCTTTACCTAAAATACATGAAAAAGAACAGAAACTATACTCAATTCCTGGTACAGTTCCAAAAGTTTCAATGGAACAAGTAGGGTGTCGTTTTGCCCCTCGTTGTGAATATGCATTTGACCGATGTTTTTCAGAAGATCCGGAACTATATGATGCAGGGGTAGAAAGAAGTAGTCGTTGCTTTTTATATGATGACAACGAAGAACAGGAGGCAGGCTCACATGTCGAATCCGATCTTAGAAGTTAACAATTTAAAAAAGTACTTTGATGTAAAAGGTGGCGTATTTGGCCGTAAAGTTGGAGAAGTTAAAGCAGTTGATGACGTTACGTTTACAGTTAACGAAGGTGAGATATTAGGTATAGTTGGTGAGTCAGGCTGTGGTAAGTCAACTACAGGTAAAGCATTGTTACGACTTATTGAACCAACAGAAGGTGAAGTTAAGTTTGAGGATCAAGATATCACGCAAATAGATGATGAGGCTATGAGAAAGCTAAGAAGAGACATGCAAATCATTTTCCAAGATCCTTATGCTTCTTTAAACCCGAGACATACTGTAGAGAAAATAGTTGGCGAACCGCTATTAGTTCATGGTATGAAGTCAGCTGAGGAACGAAAAAAACGCGTAAAAGAATTACTTGAAGTTGTTGGACTTAGGCCATTTCATGCATCTAGGTATCCTCACCAATTTAGTGGAGGACAGAGACAAAGAATAGGGATTGCACGAGCTTTGGCTAATAATCCTAAATTAATTATTTGTGATGAACCTGTTTCAGCATTAGATGTATCCGTACAGTCACAAATTTTAAACTTAATGTCAGATTTACGTGATGAATTTAATTTAACCTATATATTTATTGCACACGATTTAAGTGTTGTAAAGCATATTAGTGATCGTGTAGGTGTTATGTATTTAGGGAAATTGGTGGAACTAGCTGATAAGGATGAGCTTTATGAGAATCCTAAACACCCGTACACACAAGCATTGTTATCAGCTGTACCAGTAGCTGATCCAGATGTTATTGGTGATCGAGTTATTTTAGAAGGTGATGTACCAAGCCCTTCTAATCCGCCTACGGGTTGTCCTTTCCACACACGTTGCCCTGCTGCAATGGATGTATGTAGCGAGGTAAAACCAGAGTTCAAAGAAGGTAGTGATCAACATTATGTTGCATGTCACTTATATGACTAAAGGTGATGTGAAACGAATGTTATCTATATAAAATATTTTAGGGGGTAAGTTTATGAAGCTTAAGTACTCATTTTTACTAGCCATGTTAATCGCTTTTGTCATGCTTTTAGCAGCATGTGGCGATGATGGTGACGATGCATCTGAACCAGATACAGGTTCTGATGACGAAACAAGTGAGGAAGATGAGCAGGATGAGGATGATGGCGCTGAAGTTGAAACAGATGGCGACGACATACTTGTTTATGCTCGTGGTGGTGATTCAGAGAGTTTAGACTTCGCAAGTACTACAGATGGTGAGTCATCTCGTGTTACTAAACAAATTTATGAGAGTTTACTAGATTTCGAAGAAGATTCTTTTGAAATAAAACCAGGGTTGGCTCACGACTGGGATGTAAGTGATGATGGTTTAACTTACACTTTCTATTTAGAAGAAGGTGTTACATTCCACGATGGAACTGACTTTAACGCTGAAGCTGTCAAGGTAAACTATGAGCGTTGGTCTGGTGCTGACGATACTTATAGCTTTGAAGATGATGGTTATGCATACTCTATGTATGGAACTATGTTCGGTGGCTTCCATGGTGATGATGGCCACGTTATTAGTGAAGTTAATGTAAATGGTGATTATGAAGTTGAATTTGTATTAAATGAACCTTTAGGTTTCTTCTTACAAAATATGGCTATGAGCTACTTTGCGATTACATCTCCTGCTGCTTTAGAGGAGCATGGTGCTGAAATTAATGAGAACCCAGTTGGAACTGGTCCATTCAAGTTCGTAAGCTGGTCTCGTGATGATCAAATTGTTTTAGAAGCTTTTGAAGATTACCGTGTAGATGGTTTACCTAAGTTAGATGGCGTTATCTTTGAAGTGATTCCTGATAACTCTTCACGTCTAATTGCTTTAAATTCAGGTGAAATTCACATTATGGATGGTTTAAATCCAGATGATGCAGCTGGTATTGATTCGGATGAAGAAACAATTCTTTATACACGTGCTGCGAATAACTTTGGTTACTTAGGTTTCCAAACGGAGAAAGAACCGATTAATGACCCATTAGTTCGTCAAGCTATTAACCATGCGATTGACCGTGAACAAATTGCTGAAGCTTTATACGCTGGGTATGCTATTCCAGCAGTTAACCCGGTACCACCAGGTTACTTAGGGTTTAATGATGATTTGGATGTATATGAATTTGATTTAGATCGATCTGCTGAGTTATTAGAAGAAGCTGGTTATGCTGACGGTTTTGAAATTGATTTATGGACTATGCCTGTTGCACGTCCATATATGCCAGACCCTGAAACAGTTTCAGTCATCGTTCAAGATGACTTGGCTCAAATCGGTATTACAGCGAACATTGTTACGGAAGAGTGGGCACCATACTTAGAGCGTACTCAACAAGGTGACCACGAACTATATATGTTAGGTTGGTCTGGTACTAACGGTGACCCTGACTACTTCTTAAGTAGTTTACTTCACGGGGACAACGCTGGTTCTAGTAACCGTTCTTTCTATCAAAATGAAGAAGTTGATGAGTTACTTGATGCAGCTAAAAGAGCTGTAGACCAAGATGAGCGTGCTGAGTTATATCAGGAAGCTCAAGCGATTATCTATGAAGATTCACCGATGATTCCTTTAGTACACTCTGAGCCAGTACTTGCTTCATTAAGCAACGTTCAGAACTATGTACCTCACCCTTCAACGAGTGAGTCTTTAGCAGAAGTTGAATTAGATTAATATTTAAAGGGGAGGGTAGTAGAGAAGCCTCTACTACCCTCTATATTTAAAACATAACTATTAATGCTTTACAGGCTATATACTACATAGATTAATAGAACTGAGGTGAAAACATGTTAGCCTATACGATCCGTCGCCTACTCATGTTAATACCAGTCCTTTTAGGGATGACATTAATTGTTTTTTCAATTGTTCACTTAATACCGGGTAACCCAGCACAAGTTATTTTAGGGGAGACGGCAACTGAACAAGCTATGCAAGACCTAGAAGCTGCAATGGGTATTAACGAGCCATATTTTGTTCAATACGGGCTATATCTAGCTGATTTGTTGCAAGGCGATTTAGGTACATCACTACGAACTAAAGGTGAGATTAGCTCTGAAATCTTACCTCGAGTTGCCGCAACTTTTGAATTAACTATTTTCGCGATGATTTTTGCAATTATTGTTGGAATTAACGCAGGAATAATAAGTGCATGGAAACAAAACACGTGGGTTGATATTACTGCTATGATTGTTGCTCTAATTGGTGTTTCGATGCCTGTGTTCTGGTTAGCATTAATGGAACAGTGGATTTTTGCACAAGAACTTGGCTGGTTGCCATCATCTGGTAGACAATCAAGTACAAATCCAATTGAACCGATTACACATTTTTATGTGCTCGATTCATTACTGCACTTGGATTTTGATCGAACGTTAACAGTGTTAAGTCACTTAGTTTTACCAGCTGTTGCACTTGGAACGATCCCTATGGCGATTATAGCTCGTATGACACGTTCGAGTATGCTTGAAGTCATGAAGTCTGATTACATTCGTACAGTTCGTGCAAAAGGTTCAGGTCAATTTTTAGTTATTTATAAGCACGCTTTAAGAAATGCAACCATTCCTGTATTAACCGTAATCGGTTTACAAACTGGGGTTTTATTAGGTGGAGCGATATTAACAGAAACCATCTTTAGTTGGCCTGGAGTTGGCCGTTATGTGTATGAAGGTATCAACTACCGAGATTATCCCGTCATTCAATCTGGAATTCTTGTTATTGCCTTCATATTCGTTATGATCAACTTAATTGTTGATTTACTCTATGCATATATTGACCCAAGGATTAAATATTAGGGGGATAAGCTATGGAAACTAAAGATCAAAAACAACAAATAGACCAATATAATAAAAACCCCAACAGTAACTATTACGATTCGGAAGAGGTTGAGGCAATTTCGCCTTGGAAAGATGCCTTTCGACAACTTAGAAAAAGCCCCTTAGCCATTACAGGATTTTCTATTATCTTATTTTTTATTTTGTTGGGTGCATTTGCACCAATAATATCACCTAATGATTTTGCTGAGACGAATCCTGTCAACCGTTTACAAGGATCTTCTGCTGAACATTGGCTAGGAACGGACCATCTAGGAAGAGATATATTAACGAGAATTGCTTATGGTGCAAGAATATCGTTAATGGTTGGTTTCTTTGCTGTAACAGGAGCCTTAGTCTTTGGTACCATTCTTGGGATCGTTGCAGGTTATTATGGCCGTTGGGTTGATATGTTAATCTCAAGAATCTTTGATATTTTGTTAGCATTTCCGAGCATACTACTAGCAATTGCAGTTGTTGCAATACTAGGTGCTTCTTTACAAAATGCTTTAATTGCAATTGCAATTATTAACATACCAATATTCGGGCGAATTGTACGTTCGAAAGTAATCAGTTTGAGAGAAGAAGAGTATATAATGGCAGCAAGGGCACAAGGTATGAAACGTGGTCGAATATTAGTTCACCACATACTTCCTAACAGCTTAGCGCCAATTATTGTTCAGGCGACATTAGGTTTCGGTACAGCTATTTTAGAGGCTGCGGCATTAGGTTTTTAGGTTTAGGAGCCCAACCACCTACGCCGGAGTGGGGGAAAATGCTTGCTGACTCACGTGCTTTCATTCAGTTAGCACCTTGGACTTTAATTTATCCAGGTGTATCAATTATGTTAGTCGTATTAGGATTTAACTTAATCGGTGATGGTTTGCGAGATGCACTTGATCCGAAAATGAAAAATTAAATCATATCGTGAAACCGTAGTGTTTGAAAAATCAAACGCTACGGTTTTTTATTTTCAACAATTTTATTAACGTTCTTTTAAATAGTCGAGCTTTTGTACAAAATCATGTATACTAGTGTTTGAAATAAACGTTGCAACCATCAGAGGTGAAAGACTATGTGGGATAAAATACAAATCTTTGGTTTCAGGGCTTTATGGAATCCTGAGATCATTGTTATTACTTTACTTTTAATTTTATTATATTATTTATTTACTGGGCCGTTAAAACATAAGGCGGGTCTAAGTGAAGGGCCTACTAAAGGTCAAAAAATATCGATGTATTCAGCAATAATACTCTTTTACATTACGAAAGGTTCGCCTGTCTATTTATTATCACATATTATATTAATGGCACATATGGCACAAATGGCTGTCTTTTACTTACTAGTACCTATACTCGTCATTAGAGGAATTCCATTAGAGTGGTGGAAGAAAATCTTTACGACACCTATTGTAGGTCATTTCTTAAAGTTGTTTACAAGACCGATTTTAGCATTAGTGTTATTTAATATACTTTTTTCGTTGTATCATGTTCCGTTCGTTCTTGATTTTACGAAAACGAGTAACTTGATTCATTGGCCTGTAACGATGGTGTTGTTCATTTTTGCATTTTGTATGTGGTGGCCGATCTTTACACCAATTAAAGAGCAAATGGTTGTTAAGCCACTATTTAAAATTTTGTATATTTACGGTGCAGGAATGTTATTAACGCCAGCTTGTGCTTTAATTATTTTCGCTGACACACCTTTATATGCGACTTACTCAGAACCTGACGCATTCATGACAGCATTAGCATTATGTGTGCCGCCAAGTGTACTAGATGGTATGAGCTTTGGTGGTCCGCAAGTGTTTATGAATATGCCTCTCGTATATGATCAACAGGCAGCAGGTATTATTATGAAAGTATCACAAGAATTAATATATGGCGCAATCATTGCCCGTATCTTCTATGGATGGTTTAGGAGTGAAAGAACGCGTGGTATTGATCCGTTGCCACAAGATATACAACCAGTTACACCTAATGTAGAGAGAGGATGAGATAGATGCCGTTTTTACCAACGATTAGTACATTGTTTATTATCATAAGTGCTATTTTAGTAGCGATTGGCTGGTATTTGGTTTCAAAGGGGAAGTATGCTGCACATAAAAAAGTTATGATTGCAGCAGCAATTTCGGCTTTAACATTTTTTATTCTTTATGTTTCACGTACGATCTTTATTGGTAATACAAGTTTTGGCGGTCCTGAAGAAATGCAAGCTTACTACACAATCTTTATGGTATTCCATATTATTTTGGCTACTACAGGTGGTGCTTTCGGTTTAGTAACGTTATATTTAGCGTTTAAACGAAAGATAGAAAAACATCGTAAACTTGGGCCATACACTAGTATTATTTGGTTTTTCACTGCAATTACAGGTGTAGTAGTTTATTTACTTCTGTATGTTCTTTATGAAGGTGGTCATAGCACTAGCGTATTTAGAGCGATATTTGGTGGTTAAGTTATACCTGTCCAGCGTAATGATACGCTGGACAGTTTTTTTATCAAAAAACCCCCTATTAGTTTCGAACTAATTAGGGGGAGAATAATTAAAATTTAACTCGCCATTTTATTATTCCAGCTTCTCTTGCCGAATTAAAAATGATTACGACTATTGGTCCTAAGAAAAAGCCTAATATACCGATTAGTTGAAGCCCTATATACATAGCAATGAGTGTTGGTAATGGTTTTAAACCGATATGGTGACCCATCACCTTTGGTTCGATTGTACGACGGATTGTTAATAGTACAATTGCTAAAACACCGAGTTGTATGCCCATTAACATATCACCGACTAGAAACATGTAAATCGACCAAGGTGCTAAAATAATAATTGAACCGATGATCGGTATTAAGTCAACTGCCCAAATAATAATGGACATAATTAACGCAATTTCTGGAGTTATAAATAGTAACGATATTAAAGTCACGGTAAAAATAATTAAACTGACTAAAAACTGTGCTTTTAAAAATCCGAGTAATACGTAAGCTAATCGAGCATTCATAAACTTGAACTTTTCTTGAGTTTGATCTGTCATCATGCTATACATCTTGTTTCTTAAATTAGGGAGATCGAGCATGAACAGAAAGAGGGCAATCATATAAACGATGAAACTGATGAGAAACTCTGGTATTTTTAATATGAATTGTGCAATATTATCAATTTGGATATAATCCATAATTTGTGTTTCTAAAGACACTAAGTTTTCAGCAGCTGTTTCTTCAACTTCACGAACAAAATGGGCTGGCCAATCTTCGGTGAATGCATTTATGTCATCTTGAAGTTCAATCAAAATAGTTTCAACGTTTTTAATATATTCTGGTGCGTTTTCAGTAATTTTAACAACTTGGCCGATTGCCTTCGTTGTAGTATATGTACCAATCGTTGCGATTATAGATAGAAAGATTAAGAAAACAATCGTAACAGCAATTGTTCTGTTCATCCTAAATCGTCGCATGAACCAGCGAATGACTGGGTTAAGAAACAAAGCAGTGAAGAACGCTAAAATAAGTGGAATGGATATAGGTAGGATAAAATACCCAACCACAATTAGAATGATAATAGTAAAAATAATGGTCCACTGTTTTTTAGATATATTTTTTAGCAATGCAATTTAAGTCCCCTTTCATATACATACTATAACTATAGCACGGTCTTGTAGGTTTGAATAGTACAGGGTCTAAAGATTATGACAATTCAAACTACACTGCTACTATTGTATTAGAAATAATCTCATAACATGTAATTGTTTTTAAAAGGTGACCCTAGTCATACTAAGGTCACCTTTCATTTTGATAATTATTATTCTTACTCTTCAAATTCTTTAAGGTCTGCTTCGACTTTTGAAAGTACACGGTCAACACGTTCATGGACATTGTTAGGGAATTCTTCTTCACCGTATTCGACACCGTGTGGGTAGTAGTGCTTACCTAGTAGTGGTGGCATAAGCTTAATTAAAGCTGAACCTTTTTCAACACTACCTTCAACAGCTAACCCGCGTAATCTTAAGTAATAAGTAATGTTTTTCTCTGGAGAATTAATTTTTAAATCATATGTGACGCGTTCGTAATCCCATTGTTCAGCTAATACAAACCCGTTTTGCTCAAGTGCATGAGTTAAAGGTTGTTGTTTAACTTGTGCGCCGTCGATTGAGAACTTAGTTATTTCCATCTCGTTCACCTCTTCTAAAATCTTCTTATCAAACTCATCATATTATGAAATCGCTAATTTATCAATTATTTCTGTACAAATATATATGATGTGTAACAAATTATTCAAAATTAGACCGAAAACAAATTAATATAGTTGATTTCGAATGAACTCATTAATACGTTTAAGCGTATTTTATTATAGGGCAAATCTTCTTAAAGGAGTGAATTGTATGAGTCATATTCGTCTGCCGAAAGAATTAGAGGACTTTAAACAGTTTGTGCAAAATCGACCAGAATTAGTCCAACGGGTGAGAAATAAAGAATATACGTGGCAACAATTATATGATACTTGGACTGATGAAGGACACCATTCAAGCTTTTGGGACCAATTTGAACAAAGTTTAGAAGAAGATAAAACCACATCAGCATTTCCGGTAAATTCAGATCATATTCAAGGGATCGTAAAGAAGTTAGCTGACCTTGATGTAGATCAAGTTGATAAAAATATAAGGCAACTATCTAAAGCACTTGACCAGATTCAACACTTGAGTCACCAATTTCAACAACAAAAAAGGCGTCCACCACATAGAGGTAATCGATTTCCATTTTAATTCTAACAATGGTAATAAGTATTAGATTTTGTTATGATACAAGTATGGAGGTGTGTTCATGCTAGCTAACACAGAAGTATTAGAAGTATTAGAACAAGCAGAAAAGCTAGGTAAAATGATTAAAGAGTCAGAAGACTATGAGATATATACAAATCATAAAGATCAACTATACAATGATCCTGAAGCGAATCGTCTTATGACAGACTTTCAACAGATGAAAGCAGATTATGAAGATGTACAACGCTTTGGTCGTTATCATCCAGATTACAGCAAAATTATGAAAGAAATAAGACAATTAAAAAGAGAATTAGATATGCATGAAACAGTTGCTAGTTATAAACAGACAGAAACTCAACTGCAAATGTTATTAGATGACGTATCTGAAATTGTCGCTAAATCGATTAGCCCTAACATTAAAGCTCCAAAAGATGGTGTAGCACTGAAAGATACAGGAGATGGCTGTGGTTGCGGTAGTGGTGGCCAGTGTGGTTGCCAAGCGTCCTAGTAAAGAATGGAGGAGTATCGATGTTCACAAAACGCCAAGGAATCGTAGTTTGGTTTAAGCACATTAAACAGTTGAGAAAACTTCGTCGTTTCGGACACGTGATTTACGCATCTAAACGTCAAAAGTATGCCGTAATCTATGTTAACCAGGAAGATGTATCTAATATTGTCGAACAGCTTGAACGTCTTCATTTCGTTACAAACGTTGACTTATCATATAAACCTTATGTTGATACTGCTTATCAAGGGGCAGTTGAAAAGACACATGATTTAGATGCAGAACTGGAAGGCTATTATCAAAGTGGAATCTAAAAAGAGTGAGGAGCAAGATCCTCACTCTTTTTTTTATTAGATTGGTGGCAACAGGTGGTTTAATCTTAATACAGCAATAAGTTGTTGATAAAATAATTCTTCATCATAATATGTTGTTGATGGTTGCACATCAAGTTCAATAATATTGAGACCAATTCGCTCACTAACTGCCTTAAAAGCATCATACCTAACGTTACCTTGACCTTCCTCAGGTTTAGGGATTCCTTCTAAACAAATGTAAACAGGTTGAAAATGGCCAATAGACGTAGGTTGGCATATAGCAGCGATAGATGTGACATCTTGTCCTTGCTTATGTGTATGAAAAGCCAGTAAATGTTTAACACGGTTTGGCATTGAATCAATTAGTGTAATTAATTCATAGACGTCTCCGTATCCTTCACCTAACTTAATAAAATGTTGTGTCATACGGACCCTCCTTAGTATACTTCATCAATACTTTAGCACGGAAATGAATTTTTGTTAATTAAACATAGTAACTTCGTGTCGATTTTGGTAAAATAATAACGGAAATAATTGAAAAAATTATTACAATTGTAATGAAGAAGGAGAGCCTTAAATGAGAGCTCTTACAGGCATTTTAATATTCTCGTTAGTTACAAGTACATTGTTAGGGTTTTATCAATGGCAAAATCATCAAAATATGTCGGCGCAATCCGATGAGGAAATGATCGAAGAACAAGTAACTATAGATGAACAAAGTAATTACTTAACAATTGAACATACATTTAATGAATTGAATGAAATCAATTATGAAGCTAAAATCCCTCAATCTATTACAAATATATCATGTGTAAATAATGAAGGTTGTGAAATAGAAGAAGATGAGACCTTAGTTGTCGAAAACTTAAATGAACTAACGATTACATATGAAGCGCCAATTGAACCATTGATTTCAGGAGTTAAATATAATCAAGACTGGTTAATTAAGTTACAGCCGGTTCAAATTGCTGACGTAAAAAAAGAAAAAACAGTTTCTTTCTTAGCTAACAAAGAAGGTAAATGGGTTAGTTCAATGAAACCAGTGACATCAAATGAACGAGAATCGATCCATTATTATGAATGGCGGCTATATGGTGAGCAAAACTTACCTCTATATAAGTTTTATGAGAATCTTAAGTTAGTCACAGAAATAAAAGATACAGGCATATATTCTACTGAATCAGAAGAGCTTACTGATCAGGAAAAAAATGATTTTTTCAAATATGAAGAACTGGTTCATAATCGGTTGATTGTTATTAGTGATCAACTTGAATCAATTACTTTAAGTGAAATGGTCATAGTCGATGACGTTGGTCGTGTTAATTCTGAGCTGTTAAAAAGTCATTTAAAATCAATTACTAAAAACTACAGTGATGATTATAATTGGGTTGTAAATGAGTTAGCTAAATATTTCTTTATCGGTGAAGGTGGGCAAATTGTAGAAGAACTTAAGCAACAATTAACAGAAGAGCAGCAAGATCATTTGTTTAATTCACTCGTAGAACAGAAACGGCCAGTCGATGAAACTTTACTAAACTATATTGATCAACTGTTGAGTGACATATTAGGATATGAGGTTGATTTCATTAAACAAAATTATGAATCTAACATTTTCGTACCACTTTCAGGAATTGACTCGAGAATAGTTTATTTAGATGAACAACAAGTTGACTTATCAGTTAGATTAAAAAGTGAAGGTTTATATGTAAGTGTTGAACACGTTATTGATTTAGTAGAACTAAATGGCTTTAATGTTAATGGAAGAAGCGAGTGGTTTATCCAATTTGAAAATGATCGGTATCGATTTTATGTCAATCGAGATGTGTATACAGTTAATGATCGGCGCTACTCTGTTCAGCCGGATACATGGTTTCAGTATGGAAATGACTTATATGTCGACTATTCTTTAATTGAGGATTTATTTGATTTTACATTTTCATTTTCTGATGACGAGATCATGATTAGATAAAAATGGCTCTTTTCCAATCAAATTGAAAAAGAGCCAAAGTCTCTTTGCTTATGCAAAGAGTACAAAAAGGGAGAGGAGAAACCGGAAGAAGGTCTTATGGGGAATGATAAGACTTCTCCGAATAGAACGGATTTCCTCAATACCGTTCCTAGTAGACAGTTTTACCAGGTTCATTTTTTTATACATTTGTCTTTAATTTTTTTAGTTGCTAAATAGTTTCATTATTTATTAATGATTTATGGAAATAGTATGAAGTAGAAACGTGAAGTTGGTGATACCATGAGAGTTATATCAGGTCGTTTTAAAGGACACCCGTTAAAAGCAGTTCCTAACATGAAAACAAGGCCAACAACCGATAAAGTTAAAGAATCGTTATTCCATCAAATTGGCCCTTATTTCGATGGTGGAAGTGCTTTAGATTTATTCGCAGGTAGTGGTAATTTAGGAATCGAAGCAATAAGTAGAGGTATGAGTTCTGTTGTATTTGTAGACCATCAGTATCCTGCTATTCAAACGGTTAAAGATAATGTGAAGAAGCTCAAGATAAACGATCAATGTGAGATTTT
>NZ_AKIF01000080.1 GCF_000269905.1 Alkalibacillus haloalkaliphilus C5 | reverse complement strand
ATTATATTCTATAAGTTAACATTTAGACTCTTTAAAAAGCAAAAGTATACCCAAACAGTAGACCTTATACCTACTAAATTTGGGTATACTAATAAATTACTCATGCACTAGAAATACTTATCCTCTTCGACGTTCAACTAAGTTAATGCCAATTCCCATAGAGACGACACCAATTAAGATCATGATAATAATCGGCTGCGTAATATCTTGCCACGTAGCATCATACAGCGTAATACCAATCATGGCCTCTATGGCGTGGGATACAGGAAACAGGTCACCAATAAAGGTCATAACAGGATGAGTAATCGTTCCAGGCATCATATAAGCTCCACTAATTAACGGAATTAGTGGTATGACCGACGGGTAAAGAGCATAAAACTGCTCAGGCCCTTTCACGATTCCTGTAAATAATATCGCAATACTTACCATACTAAATGTAAATACCGCAACAACGATCACGAGTAAATCAAACCGTTCACCAAGATCATATTGCAGAACATAGTTGAAAACCATTAAGACAATGACAGTCTGAACAAAACCTATAAAAAATGCGTAAGCAATATATCCAGAATACATACTCGTTTTTCCTACTGGTGAAAGAATGACTCTGTCCCAAATACGGTCAACTTTATCCTTTGATACATTATTTACCCGAAAGCCGATAATAAACATGGCAACAAGTAATGTAAATGCATACATTAATTGAATCCCCATGTCATGGGCTGATAATTCTTCACCTGTCGTAGACTCTACTTCCATTGCGAATAATGGGTCTTCCAATTGCGAATTAATTTCTTGACGCATCTCTTCTGGATCACTTACTTCTTCAGTAGCTACTTGAATGCGTGCTTCTCTTTCAAAAACGGTCCTCACATGTTGATCGACATATTGTATTGTCGGGAGGTTAGAAGAAGTTACCATTTCATAATCATCTTCAAACAACTTAATTGCTAAGTCCGAACGCCCTTGACGAACATTGTCTCTAGCTTCGTCTACATCTGTCACAACAAACTCCATATCGCCTTCCTGATTCAATAACTCTTCCCACTTTGCTTCGACCTCTTCAGCTTGTTCCTCTTCACTAAAGATTTCAACCGTAACCGGAGCTTGTGTCCCTCCTGTAAATAAAACCGTTGCCAAGACACTTCCTACGATAAACAAAATGATTAAAGCAGGGTTTCGACGATCTTTTGCTAGCTGTGCTAAAAAGACAGGCATCATGAGACATCACCTCTTTTCGGGTACAGCTTAACTCCTATAAATAATGAAACAATAACAATGATCATTAGAATGACGGTTGGCATAACTAAAATCGAAAAGTCTTCATACTGAATCCACTCGATCAACGTTGCTAATACCAATCCATTCGGTGTCATTTCTCCAATTTGTTGAAGCCAATTCGGTAGTAAGTAAATCGGTACAAAATTACCACCAATAACACCAAAGACCATAATCACCATCATAAAGATCCCATCTCCAGTTTCTGAATTTTTCAACCGGAGCATAACTGAAGTCATAACAGCGGAAATTGCAGCAATAGCTAAAGCGTACATAGTAGCCATTAAAATAAGCCCAACCCAAACTGTAATGTCATGATCAGAAAAAACACCTAAAATTAAATGCGAACCTATTAGAATAAGCATCATTTGGCACCATGCTAAAATAAATGTTCCCATCGTTTTACCAAACAAGTAATAGAGCGGTGGTGAATTGGTTAAAACAATTCGTTTAAATGTATTTTCACGCTTCTCTATACCCGTTCGAGTGGCAACTGTGGCAGCTAAAAATAAGACGAACAACGCTCCCATAGATATGGTAAAGTATTGATCCATACTAAATGATTGTTGGCCTTCTACATTTTCAACTTGACCTTGAGGTAATGCCTCGCTGGGAACTTCTACCTCACCACCAGCACTTGAAATAGCGTGGTGCAAATTCATATGATCTAAATAACTTTGTATGACATTTGATAATATTTCAACTTCCATCGTCTGATCATCAGCTTGAAAGCTTAATGCTTGTTCCGTTGGCTCATTTAAATACATGTCAGCTAATAATTGAAAAGAATAATCTTCAGGAATAATCAAGGCTCCATCGAGATTACCTTGTTCAACTTCTGCCTGTGCCGTCTCTTTCTCCATTGCTTCTACTGAGACCCATTCTGCTAATTCTGGACTATTCAAATACTCAATTAACCCTTCAACAGGTAAATGAGCTCGAACACCTATTAGTAACTCTTCTATTTCATTATTTGAAAGGTCAGAAGTTTGTCTCAAATGATCTTCAAACAGTTCTAAACTTCTTTCTTGGTCATCTTCTTTAACTAACGCTAAGTCTAAATCGTATTCTTCTTCACTTCCCTCACCAAACATTCCTGGCATAACAAGGCTCAAAATAACGACTAAGGCAAGTGGTAATAAGATAATGATTGCTACTTCTTTTCGATCACGCCAAAACAACAGTAAATCTTTTATAAGAAACGTCCACATTCATACCACCTCCTAGTCCCTCAAAGTTCTGCCAGTTAGATGAAGGAATACATTTTCTAAACTAGGGTTTTCCATTTGAAAATTCAAGATTTGAACTTGGTGACGTTCACCAACATTCACTAACTCACTCACAATGTTACTTACCTTTTTCGCTATGATGTTAATTTCTTCACCAGATACTTCAACTTTTCTTACACCTTCAATTTTTTTAACAGCTGCAAGAAATTCTTCATCTATTCTATTGGGCTGAACACTAATTGTATCTTCATTAGAAAGAATGCTTAACAGTTCTGATTTTGTACCTTTGGCAATGACTTTACCATGGTCCATAATGTAAACACGATTACATAACTGCTCTACTTCTTCCATATAGTGACTCGTGTAAAGAACTGTTGTACCTTTTTGTTCATTTAGCTGACGAACCATTTCTAAAATGTAATTTCTCGATTGTGGGTCGATCCCGACAGTCGGCTCATCTAAAATGAGGATTTTGGGGTTATGCAATAAAGCCGTTGCAATATTAACACGCCTCTTCATTCCGCCTGAGAATGTTTTGATTAGATCTTTTTGCCTTTCTTTAAGGCCAACGATTTCAAGCGTATCCTGTATTCGTGATTCTAGTTCACTTTTAGGTACACGATATATGCGGCCAAAAAACTTTAAGTTTTCATAAGCGGACAGCTCTTCATATAATGCAATTTCTTGTGGCACAACGCCAAGGACTTTTCGTAAATCGACTGGATTTTTAATCGTACTCTTTTGGTTTAATTTCACATCCCCAGATGTAGGTTTTAACAATGATGAAATCATCGAAATTGTTGTAGACTTACCTGCTCCATTCGGTCCAAGTAAACCGACCGATTCCCCTTGATCTAAATATAAATCAACTTCATCAACGACGGTTTTCCCTTTAAATGCCTTCGTTAACTGAACAGTTTCTAACATGGAATTACCCCTTTCTTTACGTCTTTCATTAATTCTTAGTTTTATCTTAAACGAAAAAAACTAGAGCCAATACTGACTCTAGTCATTAAATGATATTAAACCGTGACTTCAGTCATTTTATTTTTTAAACAAGGTTATGTCTAATTGCATAAATGGCAAGTTGGGTTCGGTCTCGTAAATCGAGTTTGTCTAAAATGATGCTCGTGTTGTTTTTCACCGTCCCGACTGATAATCCTAATTGATCAGCTATTTCCCGATTGCTTAGCCCTTCACCGATACATTTTAAAATAGCACGTTCACGAGGGGTGATCTGCTCATCAACTTTTTCAGGCTTAGATTGGTCGTTAACAAGAGTTGGGACAACTTTCGCTGCGACTTGATCCTCAATCGTTAAGCCACCTGATAAGGCACTTTTAATCGAGCGAATCAAAGAATCTGTATCACCATTTTTAAGCATATAGCCATTCACACCAAGCTTTAACGATTCCATGACATAATGGTCATCATCAAATGTCGTTAGCATGAGAATTTTTATCGTAGGCCATCTCGAGCGAATTACTCTTGCTGTTTCAATCCCATCCATTTCAGGCATACGGATGTCTAAAACGGCAATATCAAACAGTTGCTTCTCACACAATTCAATCGCCTCTTTACCATTATTAGCTTCACCCGTCACACGGATCTCCGGGTCAGATTCAACCATAACTTTTAAACCTTGCCGAACCATCGTTTGATCTTCAGCCAACAGGATGTTTATCATTCAGTTCCCCCCGTTCATTCAGTCTGATCCAAGCTCGTAAAACAAATTGTTGGTCGCCTTTTTGAGCTTCGACGCCACCACCCACTTTTTCTAATCGCTCCTGCATTGATGTTAGGCCATAACCCATTTTAAAAGGTTGGTTAGAGTGAATCGGATTAACTATTTCAAAGCGAAAAATACTTCCACCTGGTGAATCGAACGTAATTTGAGCTTCTCTTGCCTGACTATGTTTCATAATATTAGTTAGTCCTTCTTGTACACATCGGTAAATGACAAACGATTGCTCACCAGTTAAAGGAGCAGCAAACGCCCCATGTTTTACGGAAAAATGTATTTGAAGAAAACTTTCCATCTCAAGCTTTCGAATTAATCGCATGACACCTTGCAGCCCACCGATTTCCTTTTGTTTAAAAGTTTTCACAGCTTTTCGTGTTTCGTCCAAACTTTCATTTGCTAGTGTCTTAAGCTGCTCAATCTGTTGTATTTCTTCAGTTCCAGAAGTTAAGCGAAGCGCTTCAGTTTGCATAATGATAGACGTAAGCTTATGCCCAACAGAATCATGAATCTCTTGACCAATCATATGTCTTTCTTCTTGACGTACTGTCTCTTCATGATCAGTAATTCGCCTTCTTAGACTGCGATACTCGCCATACAACTCCTCATATTGAGCCGACAGATCCTCATACTGATGATGTCTAATATTATAATAAATGATTCCAGATATCATAACGACCATATACAATACAACAAACAGGATTATGGGTGAGGATGCACCACCAAATAAAATGAATGTACTGACTGACAATAAACTAAACGACATGACAACAGTAAGTGGGATGACCGATAACTTTTCAGATGCTTCAGCTAGTAGTAACGTAAGAGCAAGCCAAACTAACAGGTGTAGTCTATCGATCCAATCGGAAAAAAAGTCAAAGTTAACGTAACTATTTTCAAACAAAAGATTATACTTAAATAAACTGGCCTTTTATAAAATAGTGGTATGACAAAAAATAAAGCAAAGTACACGGCTACACCAAGCAACCGCCATACATGATCATTCAAATCCATAAACAGTGGATAAACTAATCCACTCCAAATCAGTAAATGTAAAACGATCCAATACCAAAAGCCTTTCACGATACTCCCCCACTCTAGAGCAAACTAATTCTTTTTCACACTAATTCCATCAACACGACGCCAATCATAACAAATATTAAAATAACAAGGACGATTAGAAAATAGGAATAACCTTTTTTCTCACTTTTGATGACATCTTTTAGCACATAGGTCACTAAAGCTGCAAAACCAAGTAAAATGACAATAATCACAATTTCATTGATAATAAACATCTGTTTCCCTCCTGAATAAGTTCAGATTACACACCTACTTAGGAAAACTTCTCACACTTTATTGTTAGCCTTTTACTAAATCATAACAAAAAATAAAACACCACAAATAAAATTGTGATGTTTAGTCGTTATTTTTATTTGTGTTTGTCGAAAAATGTCGCCTATGAGCTTCTTGGGCTATTCTATGAGCTTCTTAACGAGAAGTGCCACCTAAGCTACCACCCATACTGCGCCATACTCACAAAAATCGTCACTACACAAATTAAAACCGCAATAATTATAGAACCAGCAACCAATTTATTCATAAAGACCCCCCAATACATAGATATGCCTGTATTAGATGGTCTATGCCGTGACTAGTTAAAATTAGGTGAATCTTGAATATCTTAGTTCCTACATTGAATAAGATTGAGTAAAAGCATTAAACAAGGATGGATTGTATGTGGAAAGAGTTTAAACAGTTTGCGTTGCGAGGAAATGTTTTTGAACTAGCCATTGCAGTTGTGATCGGGACAGCTTTTAGCAAAATTGTCGATTCACTCGTCAACGATATTCTCATGCCTATTCTTGGGGTTTTAGCTGGTGGGACGAGCTTTAAATTTCTTGTGTTGAATATAAATGGCGTAATCATCAGGTACGGCTCATTTTTCCAAACAATGGTTGATTTCTTAGTGATCTCCTTTTCGATTTACCTCTTTATTAAGCTGTTTAATTACATAAGAGGTGATGAGAGTGTCTCATTAAAAGAACCACCTCACCCTAACCAAGAAGTTTTAACTGAGATTAGAGACCTTTTAAAAGAAGAGAAAATAACAGAAAAGGACAATCAAGAAAGGAAAGTTAAAGTTCGAATTAGATAATTATGAAAAAAGAGAGGGTATAACACAAACTGTTATACCCTTGAATTTAACTTATTTTCTTTAGAACTTCACATGGCACTACCAGTATAAAAACACCGCCAACAAAGCGACAACTGTGGCAACTGAACTAGAAATAATCCCAACGACAAACTGTTCACCTTTCGTATAAACACCTGCTAGGCTAGCGTAATAAGTCGTCGGAGCGTGAATTGGAATTAAGATCGTCCCTCCAATTACGGTCATAATTAACAAGGCTAAAGCTACAGGGGAGAGGTCAATAAGGCTTGCATATGACATCATAATTGGGAAGATAACGACGATCGCTGATGTTGAGTTTGTGAACATCCAGCGCATAATTCCGATAAATAAAATAATAAAAATCACTTTCATCCAAGTGCTTGCTCCATCTGGTACGAACTGGATTAGTGCTGTTGCAATCATTTCAGCCGTCCCATTTTCAGCCATAATAAACCCTAATGAGAACGAGGTTCCTAATAGTAAGAACGTCTCCCAATCAAAGTTTCTAATCAGTTGGTTGTTCACTAAACCGATTGACGGGATCGCTAAAAAGGCAACCATCAACATCGGCGGTAAAATAATTGGAACAACTGTTGGATCGGTTGCAATCCAGGCAACAACCATCGTCAGGAAAGCAAAAACAACATACCAAAACTTCGGATGCTCAGCTTGCTTTTCCCCCAAGTGATGATTTGCACTTCCATTTGAGCATTACTCTCTTCACCTGTTTTCCATTTAAAATAAAACCAGACGAAAACAGATGAAAATAATGTAATGACGAATAGCGGCGGAGCCATTAACCTCATCCACTCTAACCACTGAATTTGCGCAACGTTATACTCTACCATTAACTGATAAGCGATAACAGCAAAGCCACCACCGGTAAAAACGATGAACGTCCCTTTTTGATTCAAGAAACTAATAACAAATAAACCGAACTTGTTAAAGACACTTCCGTTTGAAAAGCCGTTCAAATCGTTCATCCGTTTAATTAAAGGTTCTAATATTTTATAGCGCGCAACAGCTGACGGCAGAATGATCGGAAGTAAAACCATCATAATTGGTAAACTGACGACCAATCGGCTCACACGGCCTTCACTAAATTTTTGAAACATACGCGCAATGACTTGGTCAAAACCAACAATAACAAGAACTTGGCTAATTAAAGATAAAAGAACAATAAAGTATAAACCGGTCGTTAAAAAACCTTGAAAGGCTTGATCTGGTTCATCGACAACACCGAGTCCAATTAATAGTGCCAAGACTAAAATGCTCGATGCACCTTGTGGCATAGTCGATAACGTCCATAAATAAATGGCGATGACAAGAACTAGCAATGTGTATTGCTGTTCAGGCAAGAAAGGCGTTAAAAACGTTGCTTTCCCTATAAAAAATGTCCCTAAAATAACGGCCCAAACAAGCAATACAGCACGACTAGATTTTATTATTTGTAGCATATGAACAACCTTCTATGCTTCTTGTTTCTTTTGACGCATTGATTTAATGATCGGGAATGTAAATGATAAGACAGATAAAATGATCAACACTAATGAGATGTTGTTCGTAAAGAAGATTGAAATATCGCCATTTGAACTCGTCATTGCCTGTCTAAATGATTGTTCCATCATACCGCCTAGAATAAACGCTAAAATAAACGGAGGTGCTGGGAATGCAAACATTCTCATTAAGAAACCAATCACACCAAATGCTAGTAATAGATATAAATCAAACGTACTGAAGCTAATCGCATACACACCGATTAAGCTGAACACGATTACTAGAGAAATTAATAATGGTCTAGGCACTGTTAATACTCTAGCAATGTACGGGATTAGCGGTAAGTTTAAAATTAATAGAAAAACATTACCGATATACATACTAGCAATAATCCCCCAGAAAATATCTGGGTTGTCACCCATTAACATAGGACCCGGTTGAACACCGAGCACTAAGAAAGCACCTAACATAACGGCTGTCGTACCTGAACCTGGAATACCTAAGCTTAATAACGGCACGAATGAACCGCTAGTTGCTGCGTTGTTCGACGCTTCTGGTGCTGCAAGTCCTTTTACTGCACCTTTACCGAATTTCTCAGGATTTTTAGACAATCTTTTTTCTGAAATATAGCTAATAAAAGATGCAATCGTTGCACCAGCACCTGGTAAAATACCGAGCACGAAACCTAAGATTGACTGACGACCTGATGGACCAGCAATTTCTTTCATATCTTGCTTCGATAGCTTTAAGCTACCTAGCTGCTTTGCGTCTGTCATTGATTTCTTATGACGGTTAATAATTAAATAACCGACTTCAGCAATCGCAAATAAACCTAATGCGATAATTAAGAAATCAATTCCGTCTAATAGATTAGTGCTTCCGAATGTGTAACGGGCTGTCCCTGTCTGTGGGTCAATCCCGATTGTTGCGACCATAAAGCCGATTACGGCAGATATTAGTGCTTTAACCGTCGATCCTTCTGAAAGACTAGCAATTGCGGTAAGACCTAGTAACATTAAAGCAAAATAGGCTGGTGGCCCGAATGAAATCGCAACACTTGATAACATCGGTGCAAAAGCCATTAGTAAAATAACACTGATTGTACCGCCGATAAATGATGATATTGCGGCAATAGCTAATGCTTTACCAGCTTGGCCGTTTTGTGCCATTGGATACCCATCAAATGATGACGCCACTGTTCCAGAGATACCAGGGGCATTTAATAAAATAGATGACGTTGAACCACCAAACACCGCACCGTAATAAACACCGGCCATCATAACAAGTGCAAGTGTCGGATTCATGCCATAAGTGATGGGGATCATAATGGCAATCGCACTAATTGGCCCTAATCCTGGTAACATACCGATAAAAGTACCGACAAATACACCAAGTAGTACGAATAAAATACCTTCAAGACTTAAGGCAACTTCAAAACCTGTTATAATTCCTTCAATCGCTCCCATGATCTCCCTCCTTTAAAATGGCATGACACCTTGTGGTAGATTAATATTTAATAAGAATACGAAAATACTATATAAAATTAGTGGGAAACAAACTGACACAACCGCATTAACTAAATTGTTTTCGTAACCTAAAAACTTTGAAGAACTAAAAATAAAGAGTGCCGTCATAATGAGAAAACCAACAATCTCTAGTAATGTAATGAAGATTAGCGCCAAGACAAACACGCCTGATATAGCTTTCACATCTTTTTTCGGAATATGACGTTTTGCTTTCTGTTCTTCTGTATCTTTGTCTTCACTGAAAAATAATGCAACAGATAAGACGAGTAAAATCCAGCCTAGCGTTATTGGGATGGCATCGGCGTCTACAGGTATATAAGGGTAAGTCGGCAGTTGGTAACTCATAAACAAGTATCCAATTGATATTAGAAATAAAGCTAAACCGATTTTACGATTCACATTGTTTAACACTGTTAGGCACCTACCTTTCTATGAAATAACGGGAAGCCAACGGGAACATCCGTTGACTTCCGCAATAGATTTATTCAGCTGATAGTTCTAGTTCATCTAAGATTTCTTTGAATACTTCATTTTCTTGTTCAAGGAACTCTTGATACTCTTCGCTACCCATGAACATTTCATCCCAACCGTAGTTGTCACGTACATCTGCGAAAGCTTCAGTCTCGCTCATTTCTTTTAATTTCTCTTCGTAATACTCAACTGCAGCGTCATCCATGTCTCCAGGACCGAAGATTCCTCTCCAGTTAACGAATGTTTCATCAATGCCTTGTTCTTTTGCTGTTGGAATTTCTGATAAAATCTCGCCTTCTAGACGCTCTTCAGAAGTTACGGCTAAAGCACGAATATCTTCAGAACGGATCTGTTCAACGATTTGTCCAACACCTGTTGAGAATACGTCTGCACTACCGTTTAATAGTTGCGTAACCCCACCAGCATCTGGATCAGACACGTAGCTAATTTGTGAAATATCTACACCAGCTTCACGAGCAAAGCGGATGAACTGAATGTGGTCCATGCTCCCAGGCGCTGAAGTACCAACGACTGTAATTTCAGATGGATCTTCTTTCATATCGTCAAATAAATCATTTAAGTCTTCCCACTCAGCATCGTCACGTACTGCGAAAGATGCGTAGTCTGCAATAACATTTGCAATTGGTGTAAAGTCTTCAAAATTATAGTCTGATTGACCATTTAAAGGTACTAATAATAATGGTGATGATGATACGAATAAGTCGTATGGGCTGTCACCTTGATTTGCAATGTGTGCCCAACCTACTGCACCACCAGCTCCAGGTTTGTTTACAACACCAATGTCTTGGTCAATGATTCCTTCTTCAGTTAATGTTTGAGCTGTCATACGAGCTGTCGTATCCCAGCCACCACCAGCACCCGCTGGCGCTACTAATTCAATTGACTCTTCCGGTTCCCAGTCTTGTGGTTCACCGTTGTTTCCTTCGTCGGCTGCTTGGTCGTCGCCACCACATGCAGCTAATATTAATAACATAAAAGCAAAGATCGAACCTGCTAATAGTTTTTTCATTTTGCTTCCCCCTGTTCAAAATTTATTAATAAAAATGTCACAACTTTTTAAGTAATTCCTATGATAATTCGAAATTCCTAAAATGTAACCGTTTTCAAAATAAGCAACATTAGTTACATTTTTAACTTTTTGTTCATTTTGTTCACAGAAGGTTAAGCAAATAAAAAAAGCTAAGGGATTAAGTTCACCTTAGCTTTGGTAGTATCGCCGTTCTGGTCTACCGACGATTCCATATTCTAATTCTGCTTGGCATTCGCCTTCAGAAATGAGGTACTCTAAATAACGGCGCGCTGTCGTACGCGATGCTCCCATTTGGACACCCATTTCTTCGGCGGTTACACCAACTTCTTTTTGCAATATTTCTTTTATCTTTTTCAAAGTTAACGGATCGATTCCTTTTGGTGTATCTTGTGGCAAAGGTTCATCCTTAGTTTTTGTATCACGTCCGAAATATGCATCCAGAAACTGTTGATCAACTTCTTCTCGATTCATTAAATCTTCTCGAAACTGTCTGAACTTCTCAACAGCTTCTGTGAAACGATCGAGCGTAACGGGTTTAATAATATAGTCGAAGACCCCTTTATGCAGTGCTTGCTCGACAATTTCTCGTTCAGTTCCAGCACTGATCATAATAATGCCTATTTGAGGTTGGATAGCTTTTATATCTTCAATTAAATCAACCCCTAATTGATCAGGCATATAAATGTCTAATAATATTAAATCTACTTCATGTTGATTTAACTGATTTAATGTGTCTTCAGCCGTTAGCGACTTAAAGACAACTTCACAATGGTCAACTTTATTTAAAAAACCTTCATGAATAGAAGCAACGCGGTAGTCGTCTTCTGTAATGGCTACTTTCAATGTCATAAAAAGTCACCTTCTTTCTTTAGGTAAATAAACTGTAAATATAGTCCCTTTAGCTTGTTCACTTGATAACTCTATTGTTCCATCTAACTCTTTTACGACTTCGGCCACAATCGATAAGCCGTATCCTCGATCGTCTTTTCCTTTAGTCGAATAACCTTTTTGAAAGATTTTCTGCTGCACATCTTCTGGGATCCCACTGCCTTCATCACTTACTTCAAAAATGACATCGTGACCATAATCAGTCACTGAAAATGTCACTTGTGAATAATTATGATCTTTCACTGCTTCAAAAGCATTGTCTAACAAGTTCCCTAAGATCGTAACGAGTTTCGACGTGCTTATATGTTCAGGCAATGGCGAAAGCATACTACCGGGGTCGATTACTAGGTCAACTTTTTTCTCTGAAGCTTTGCCGAGCTTACCGAGCAAAATTGCTTGGACTGACTGATCTTCTATATTTGAAAACAACGTCTTCGTCTGTTGGTGGTGTTGCTTCGACTCCTCTTGAATCATATTAATCGCTTCATCATAATTGCCTAACTGTAACAGTCCTGAAATAACATACAATTTATTCGTATACTCATGTGTTTGGGCACGCAAGTCTTCTGAATAACTTTTTACTTCTGATAGCGTATTAATCATGTCTTGAATCTCAGTCTTGTCTCGGAAGCTTGCTACAACCCCTACAACTTCATTTCCTTCCATGATTGGAGTACGGTTTACAATATAAACTCGATCTTTTAATACCATTTCATCATCATACTCAGGTTCACGGTTGTTCAATACCTCAACCATACGTGTACTCGGTAATATATCATTAACGTGCTCATTTTTTACATCTTCACTTAGACCTAACATTTTGCGAGCTGAATGGTTCATAATTGAAATTTTACCTGTTTGGTCAATAGCAATGATTCCTTCTTTAACAGAACGTAATACAGCTTTTCGCTCGCGGTATAAAGTGACAATTTCATGTGGCTCCAGGCCAAGAATGTCTCTTCGAATACTTCTTGTTAAAAATACGCTACCTATTACACCAAGCGCTAAAATGATCGATGAGTTAATAAACAACACTTGAAGTCGTTCAAAAATAATGCCACGAATATCTTCAATCATAAAACCAACCGACACGACTCCAATAATTTCATCGTTGTCGTTAAACACAGGCGCTTTGCCTCGTAAAGAAGGCCCAAGAGAACCAACCGCTTCAGACTTGTAGTATTCTCCATGAATTAAAGCAGGGTCATTATCTCCACCGACCATCTCTTGTCCAATTCGATCTTCATTTGGGTGAGAATAACGAATACTATTCTCATTTCCTACTACAACAAATTCAGCTCCGACCGTTTGACGAATATCTTCTGCAATCGGTTGAATGATTTCTGATGGGTTGTCTAGCTCATAAGCTTCTATTA